>NZ_JAEQCF010000003.1:0-31286 GCF_020738625.1 Microcoleus sp. PH2017_09_SFU_O_A | reverse complement strand
CCAACAATACAAATGTACCATAATTTATTGGTGAAATGTTCATCTAAATAATCGCGGGGATGGGGCGGGTTTATGAGATTGTTTGTGGATTTCATAGATGGTTGGTGAACCCGCCCTACGGAATTTTGGGATTGTTTTGATGAGGCTGCACAACCAATCAAAACAGAAAATATCTCTGCGCCATTGGCAAAACAGTTGCCGGTTCGCAAGTCAACAATTGTCCATCCGCCCTCACTTCATAGGTTTCTGGATCGACTTCCATGTGCGGCAAATAATCGTTGAGTTTCATATCTCTTTTACTAATCTGCCTTGTCCCGGAAACTGCTACAGTTGGCTTTTGTAAACCGAGCTGTGCTGCAATATCTCGATCGCGCGCCACCTGCGAAACAAACGTCAAACAAGTCGCCCCAATTGCCCCCCCAAAGCTGCCAAACATCGGCCGCATATGCACCGGCTGCGGCGTCGGAATGCTCGCATTAGCGTCCCCCATCTGCCCGTAGGCGATCGCACCACCCTTAATTACCAACTCCGGTTTCACCCCAAAAAACGCCGGCCGCCACAAACACAAATCCGCCAACTTACCCTCTTCCACCGAACCCACATACTGACTAATTCCGTGAGTAATCGCCGGATTAATCGTGTATTTAGCAATATACCGCTTCGCCCGAAAATTATCATTTCCCCCCTCTATTCTCCCCCCTTGGTAAGGGGGGGTTATCCCTCTTGTTTCCCCCCCTTGGTAAGGGGGGGTTAGGGGGGGTAAATTCCCCCTTTGCACCTTCATCTTATGCGCCGTTTGCCAAGTCCGAATAATCACCTCTCCCACTCTTCCCATGGCCTGCGAATCAGAAGAAATCATACTAAAAGCACCCAAATCGTGCAAAATGTCCTCAGCAGCAATAGTTTCCCTTCTAATTCTCGACTCAGCAAAAGCCACATCCTCAGGAATCCCCCGATCCAAATGGTGGCAAACCATCAACATATCTAAATGTTCTTCCAAAGTATTGACAGTGTAAGGGCGAGTCGGGTTAGTAGACGAAGGCAAAACATTAGCTTGGCCGCACACTTTAATAATATCCGGTGCGTGTCCGCCGCCAGCACCTTCTGTGTGGTAAGTGTGAATTGCCCGATTTTTAAACGCAGCAATTGTAGCTTCCACAAATCCCGCTTCATTCAGAGTGTCTGTGTGAATTGCCACCTGCACGTCGTACTCATCAGCTACATTCAAACAATTGTCGATCGTTGCTGGCGTAGTTCCCCAATCTTCATGAAGCTTCAAACCCATTGCACCCGCCAAAACTTGCTCGACTAATCCTTGAGGTTGACTGCTATTTCCCTTACCTAAAAATCCCAGATTCACCGGAAAAGCATCGGCTGATTGCAGCATTCTGTACATATGCCAAGGCCCCGGAGTGCAAGTTGTAGCGTTTGTACCCGTTGCTGGGCCAGTGCCGCCGCCGATCATGGTAGTGACTCCAGAGGCGATCGCCACTTCGATTTGTTGCGGGCAAATAAAATGAATGTGAGTATCAACTCCCCCCGCCGTCAGAATCATTCCCTCACCAGCAATTACTTCCGTGCCGGGCCCGATAATAATATCTACCCTATCTTGAATGTAAGGATTTCCGGCTTTCCCAATTTTAAAAATCTTGCCATCTTTAATCCCAATATCTGCCTTGACAATCCCCCACCAATCCAATATCAAAGCATTAGTAATTACCGTATCAACAGCACCATCAGCATTAGAAATAGGCGACTGTCCCATGCCATCGCGAATGACTTTACCGCCGCCAAACTTAACTTCATCCCCGTAGGTTGTGAAATCTTGTTCAACCTCTATGAATAACTCAGTATCAGCTAACCGCACGCGATCGCCCGTTGTCGGCCCGAAGGTTTCCGCGTAAGCGCGGCGATCCATTCTGTAACTCATGCTTTCTCCTAATATAAATATTTTTTTAGTTGGCAGTTGAGGCTCGCTTAAATTATACTATGTGCCGAGTTCTTCAATCTGAGTTAGCAAATATAGCGGTTCTCAAGCGTGGTGAGGTATGCCCTAATGCCCTAATGCCCACGGAACCCACGGAGCCCTATGCCCACGGAGCCCTATGCCCACGGAGCCCTATGCCCTATGCCCATGAGTACCTCATCTTTTTGAGAAAGGCTATATTTACAACATTTGTGCGATCGCCCCATTTGTCGATTTGTAAATTCATTCCAGCATTTTCTTGATTTCCCTTCTCAAAACCTCCACATCCACCGTCATATCCATGCTAATTAAACTCCAATCTTCCGAATCGTCGCTGTTATCAACCATACGGGAGTATTCTAATCCCAATATCTGGGAAATGTAATAGAAAAACGGCGGCGTGTACCCGCCATAAAAGCATTCCAATACTTTCGTTCCAGGCTGACACCACAACAAATTTGTAAAACCAGCGCCGTGAGGGCCAACAACCACCGCTGCTTCTGCAAACAGGCGAATTTGTTCATCCACAGTGCGCGAAATATCTTCCAAAATTTCAAAACCAAACTCTTTCAACACCTCTCGTACTTGTGCCTCATTTTTAACCTGGCGTTGCCCGCTTCTAGAAAGATACAATTTCCTGTAAGGCTTGACATTTTCCTTGAGACAGAATTTCTTCCGCAAAAGCTCTATATCGTAAGGACTGGGGAAATACCAATCTTGATTGTTTCCTAATACTAAACTTTCTGCATGATATCCTGTATCTCTAGCCCGAGTGTCGATTAGCGAGCTTTTAGGAATACCGAGTTTGGTCAGAAAATCCAACTCAAAAGCTGTATGGCGCAAAGGATAACAAATTTTGGCTTCTTGCCAAATCTCCTTACCTAAAGCCTCCTCAATCCTACAAAGTTTTGCCAGTACAAAAATCACATAATCGTAATAACTGCACCACAAATGCGACCAAGGAGCAACTACCAGCGGATAGGTAATTTGGTGGGATTTATAAGGCCATTCCAGAATACCCGCGCCGCTAATCCGAAAATCTAGGTCTAACAGCAACTTGTGATTTAGCAGCGTGTTTCCAGACGTACAAATAGTTAGGGCCTCTATGTGTTTATTCACGGAAATTTTCCACACATAATCCGGGTCAAAAGACACGGTTGTTTCTGTGGTAAAAAACCGAGAAGGTACTCCATTTACTGAGGTTAATGCAGGTATGTTGAGGGGTACGTGCTGCTGTTTGTAAACGATGCTGTTATCTAATAATTTGATGCTGGTACGCCGATCTAACGGGGTTCTCCAGATACGCCTCGACGTTGCAAGCAAACTCTGCTTCAACATCTGTTTTATCTGGTCAACTAATTTTGGATTCATCATGCGCTTTTGCTGTGTATGTTTGCGGTTTTGAATACCAATATCGATCGCAAACTGCCGATTTTAACTCGCTCAAAAGTCTGAGGTTTCACTAACAAAAGAAAGGCATTTATACACTTATGCAGAGAATTTTTTTTGACATTGCTTTGTCACTCTCCAGCGGTAGTGCTGTTCAACAGTTGACAGTTGGCAGTTGACAGTTGACCGAAGGAGAGCGACCTCTACCTAGAAGGAAGAGAATTGGAGTAATGAATAGTCTGATTTTAATTTCTCCCGATCGGGGAGAGGCTTTCAACCAATTCTTTCTGGTAAGTGATACCATTTTGATTTTAGCTTTTCCATAGGATGACCGAGCGCGATCCTGGTTGGGATTGCGAGGTTAAAGTTGCATTATTTTAACTGGGATGAGTTTTAAGTTAACAAATTCCCAATTCAACATTCAACACTTGCAAACGATTTTCTGCTTTCATACTTAACTTTCCAGATGACCGTTCACTTTTCCATTAAAGCCGTAGACTTGACGGCTACCCACAAACGGTACTAATTGAATTTCTCTTTCATCTCCCGGCTCAAATCTAACTGCTGTACCTGCGGGGATATCCAACCGCATTCCTTTTGCTTGTTCTCGTTCAAATTCTAAGGCTTCGTTTGCTTCGTAAAAGTGATAGTGGGAACCAACTTGAATGGGCCTGTCACCCGTATTTGCAACCAGCAACCGCACTGTTGGGCGATCGGCATTTAGCTCAATTTCACCGTCTGAAACAATCATTTCTCCCGGAATCATATCTGTCTCCTGCGAGTCTGTGGGTTTAAATATTATTTAACGAATCGGATCGTGCACTGTCACCAACTTAGTTCCGTCGGGAAAAGTCGCCTCAACTTGCACTTCATGCACCATTTCCGGTATCCCTTCCATCACATCTTCCCGCGTCAGGAGAGTTGTCCCGTAGCTCATTAAATCTGCGACGGTGAGGCCATCTCTTGCTCCTTCTAAAATCGCGGCGGAAATGTAGGCTAGTGCTTCTGGATAGTTTAATTTTAAACCTCTGTGTTTGCGACGCTCTGCTAGCAGGGCGGCGGTGAAAATCAGCAGTTTGTCTTTTTCTTGGGGGGTGAGTTGCATTTTTATTCTTGTAAGTGCGATCGCATTATTTATTCAAGTTCAACTATCAGCGGTGGCAAATCATCGGTAATTACATCCCATGACTCAAGATAGTGTTAACATCTGGTTTGTGTCAAGGTGATTTATCCTTTTGTTTTTGGACTTTAGCAAAGAACCGAAAACGACTTTTTGCCGATCGCATATTTCTGACTTAAATCGGCTATATTTGTCACGACGAATGTCAATCGGAAGAAGTAGTCTGTCTGGTACTGGGGGCGGGTATTGC
Source organism: Microcoleus sp. PH2017_09_SFU_O_A (assembly GCF_020738625.1). Classification (NCBI taxonomy): domain Bacteria; kingdom Bacillati; phylum Cyanobacteriota; class Cyanophyceae; order Oscillatoriales; family Microcoleaceae; genus Microcoleus; species Microcoleus sp. PH2017_09_SFU_O_A. The sequence goes on along the minus strand of NZ_JAEQCF010000003.1, from coordinate 26,561 downwards.
ATTTGATGTGTTGCACCGGAAACAGAAAGTAGGTGAAACTAAAAGAGAATGCTATTTTATCCAAACTCTGGGCAAACAGCAAGGGCGTTCTGAAAAAGACAAGCGCAGCAATTCCCAAATAGCGACAAACCAGTCTCTGGCGGCAGCGGTGGACGAACCGCGATATCGGCACAGCAAACCGTTGGGAATGCGAGTAACGCCGGCAGCAGAATTAACGGCTACAGATCCGGAATAAATTGTATCTTCGCACCGCAAAGCTCGCACTTTTTCCAGCATCTCGGCTGTGACTGGTTCGCCGATCCAAGCGAGGGTAGCAACTACGGGTTTTCCTGCTAAGCCGTGAGCGCTTTCGAGCATTTCGCCCCCACCTTTGAGCCATTGTCTGTCAATCCACAGAGGGCTGTTTTTTTGCCAGATTTCGGTGTGCGATCGCCATTCTCCAGACAAGAACTTTTCGCCCCTAGCACTGCGTCCGAACCGCGTAATTTCCCACAGCAAAATACTGGCTTGCGGTGCTAATTCTACCCGCAAGTCTTGTCGGTAAACTGCGCCGTCGAAAACGATAGTTTCCTGGGGAAGCCATTCCAAATGAGCGCCAGTATCTAGTTGAATGTCAATATTTTGTTGCGCTGACTGTCCGCTGCTGCGATAAATTTTACCAGCCGCAGCGGTGGTGATTAAGGCTTTGGCGTTTTGTTGGAGGTGGAAATTGAGCGAAAGGCGATCGCCCCCGACAACTCCCCCAGCCGTGTGCAAAATTACGCTGTGACAAACCTCTTTCCCTTCAGGATAAAACGGACGCTGTACCTTGAGCGGCGCTTGCATTTGATTGTGAATAATTTGGGTAGCCCCGTCACGGTTTGCGTAGGCTAACTTGAGGCTGCCATGCCAACCATTTTGAAATTTATTTGTAGGTTTGTCAGTCGAATTTAGAATCACAGATTTTTCTAGTTGAATATTAAAATTGAAACTTATTTGGTCAATAATTGTGAGATTCTTTTCTTTATTTAAAATTATTCTTCCCCAATATCACATAGTCGTCAAGTTTATAATTTAAGTCATAATTTAACTTAAAGTGCTGGCGAAAAAGCGGACTGATAAATTGCTGAAGAGGTAAATTTTCTCTAGCAAATTTTGCAAAGTTAGGAGGGAATTTCCTGCTACCAGTTGCACTTAAATATTTATACCAAACTAAGTTCAACCCCAGATCGTCAACGAATTGTTTTACTACGCTTAACTCCTGTTCCTCATCATCAACTTGACGAATATTGTAAGGTTTAAGCAACTTATTTTCTTGAATAATTAGCAAAACATAACCACAATCTGTCAGGCAATCCGTAAATATATCCTTATAAATGCGATGGGATTTTTCTCTTCTATCCTCATCGTTAAAAAAACAGTGAGAAATTACAATAAAATCAAAAAAGTTTTGAGGAATCTTTCTAGATTGACTTTCACCATCAAAGATACTAGAAGTGTCAAACCGAAAGTAAGCATTGATCTCGTGGGGTTCCATATATTGCCGCCAAAATTGGAGTCCGCGATATTGAAAAGCTTTTTGCTGTTCCAAAGAGTAATAGGATATGTGCATTGGCGGTATTAAACAAAAGTCGTTAATAGTTTGCAGGAACAAACCTAGTCCGTAGGCAACTGTCCCCGGCCCTGCGGCAATATCAAGGATATTGACTTTAGTTGGTAATAATCCTGCTTTGTAAATGAGAAACCAAGCTAGATATGCACAATAGACGTTATCTAGGAAATACCTCATTAAATAGATGTGAGGACTTAGCTCAAAACTGTATCGAGGATCTTGTCCTTCTTTGAGTTTTTGTATATCGTCAATAGCTTGTTGAAGTAAAGAATCAAAATTTGTTTTTTGCCGACTCAAATTATTCAGCTCATTTTTGATGAAACCAGCCAAATGTTGTTCAAACTTATCAAATACTTTTTCATAAATCCCTGTGCATTGAATCATGCTGGCATCGCATTCTTTAAGCTTGAAACTTTGTGAAATAACTTCAATAAATTGTGTATCCGGAGTCAATAAGCTTAAGTCATCAATATCTCCGGGAAAGGCATCAATTTTTCCGAACCCCAGTTCCAGTTCTAACTCTGCTAAACGCCGATCGCCTTCTTGGAGGCGGTTATTTTTTTGTTGCAATAATTTTTCAAGCTGTAGCCATTCTTTATATAGTTTCTCCTGCCACGATAATTTTGCCCCTGAATTTTGTATTTCTTTTAACAGTTTTTGGGCAAGTCGATTATTTTGACTCTTAACGGCTTGGTTAAACTTTTGAGAACGCCACCAGTTAGCTAGCAGATTATTCATAGCCAAATCCCTCTTTGCCTTCCATGATTTCAACATCCGGGAGCATCGCCTTGAGTTTATTTTTAAACTTGCGATAACTCTGCTGTTCGCTATTGTACCACCAAGCGTACTTTTGTTTAAGAGCTAATGCTTCTGAGCGCGTTGATGCAATTAGCGATCGCTCGTTGCTGGCATGAAAATCTTGAATCACTACCCGATCGACAACTTCTAGCTTGCTAATAAAATTACCTTCATCTTCGGGTAGGGTAGGTAGTAGTGGGGTCACAGTTATAGAAAATCTGACTTCGCAATTTTCTTGATAAGGAAAGCTGTATTTCAGTTTGGCAATAGCTTTAAGTCTTGCAGGAATACTCGGAGATTTTGGTTCAAAATCTTTCCGCACTTTTTCGCTACCAGTTGGAATGCTCATGTTGATTCGCAATCGCTGGAATTGCTGTAAAATATCGATATCTCTAGTTATCATAGGACTGCGAGTTTGGATAACCAGCGTCGGCTGATAGGGAACCATGACTTCTAACAAATGCCTAGTTAGTTGTTCTTTCGATTCAATTGGCTGATACGGATCTGTGACACTACTCATGTAAATTGTCGGTGGGCGATCGGGGTTTTTCTTGTGCCAACGTTCTAACTCTTTCTTAAGAATTGCCACTGCATTTTGCTTGATAATTACCCAATTTCCCCAATCATCTCGCATCTGTGAATTCGGGCTGAAAGCAGCAGCATAACAATAGCTGCATCCGTACTGACAGCCCCGATAAGGATTTAGCGTGAAATCGTAAGCACTGATAAATCCAGTAGCTTTGTTAAGCACTGATTGTGCATTTTGTGCATACACTTTGGCATTCCCGAAGTTTTCCCTGAGTGCGAAAGTGTGTTTTTTGCCGACGGAATATCCCTCATACTGAGACTTTACCATGATTACACGTGCTCCACGATTAAAAGAGAAAATGTTTAGGGATGAGAAATGCGATGGTGTTTCGATTTTACTATTTTATAGTACCGAACTAAAAAAAAGTTGCCAAAACAGTGGGGAATTACTCAATTTTATAATAAGTTTTTTGAAGAAACAACTAGCTAACTTTATAAACTGTATTTTAAGGTCGATCGCCAATGTAATGCAAGCTTATGGATTTACTGACAGCGACGATATTTTCGCAAAATTGCTGAAATCCCACCTAGAACTGGCAAAAAAAACCGGAAGAACCCGTAGTTAGAGCTTGTATCCTTAACTAAGTAAGTGAAAATACTGTAGCTTTTTTTATGATTTTTGTAAAGTTGCGTATAATCACATAAATTGTTGATACAGATCACAAACACTTTTGTCTAAGAACAGAGATAATTAAGGCGTTATGGGGTAAATCGCGTCGGCTGGCAGCTCAGATAGCAATTGATCTGGCAAATTCAATAGAAAGATTAGTTTGACATTTTGTACTCAACCAACTGTCAGGCTAGAAAACGAAAAAGTTAAAAATCCGAAAAATTATTGTATCTCCCTATCGTTTTTTTAGGGAGTAGAATACGAAGTATTATAATTTTTCAACAAATCTACTGATTAACTGAGAAATACAGGTTTATGCTGTTTCTCGATATTGCAAAAAATTGTGCAGGATGTCAACTACTCCTGATTTGTTTGGGAGGAACTTTCGATGTTATTATTGACCGACACTCAGCCCCAAGATAGCAAAGTAGAGCCAGCAAACTCTGCTCAGAAAAAATTGTTACACCATAGATTTATTAATTTAAACTGGCTAAGGGAACGATTCAACCATTTGCGGATAGGCCAAAAAATCAGCTATGGCTATGCTTTAGCTATCGGCATAGCGATTTTGGGAACGGGTGCGGGCCTGAAAGTGGGAGACTACTTTCGCAAGCAAGCTTTAATTCAGGTAAATGTTGCTCAACAACAACAGCAACTGTTGCAAAATTTGCAAAATAGCATATTTGAAGCCCGATCGCACGCAGCGAGATTCCCGGCAGTTTTGGGAAACACGGTGTGGCTGCAATACGAACACGATCGGTTTGTCCAGCAAATCAATCAGGCGAAAATCCTGATTGCGGAAATACAATTTTTTGCGATCAAAAATCCCGACTGGCTAGCAAGACAAGAGAAAGATTTGCAGTCAATATTGCCAAGGTATGCGATGGTCATCGATTATTACGATCGGCTAACTAAACTGCAATTAAAAGAAGCCGAAGTGTGGCATTTGGAAGCTAACCGCATCGAGTCGGCACAGCTACAATTGTTGAGAAATCGCAGCGGCGAAGAGGCGATCGTACTAGATAAACTTTCCGATCATTTAACCCAATTAATTGCTACTGTAGACATTCAAAAAATGCAAGGGGTAGAAGCATTAGAAGAAGCTGAAAGTTTGCGAAACCGAATTATTCTCGGGAGTATGGTAATTTCAGGACTCCTCGCCGTGTTACTGGCGGACAAAACGAGCCGCGCCATTGCCCAACCCCTCGAAAGCGTGACAAACGTCGCCCAGCAAGTAGCCCGCGAATCTAATTTTAACCTGCAAGTACCAGTCACAACTGAAGACGAAATCGGAGTTTTAGCGGCTTCTTTCAATGAATTGATTCAGCGAGTTAGCGATTATACACAAGAACTAAAAGAAACTCAATCCCAATTAATTCAGACTGAAAAAATGTCGTCTCTCGGTCAAATGGTGGCAGGGATCGCCCACGAAATCAACAATCCGGTTAATTTCATCGGTGGTAACATTGACCATGCTAATAGATACATCCAAGATTTGGCAGACTTGGTAACTCTCTATCAAGCATACTATCCCAACCCACCGGATGAAATTAAAGACTGCATCGAAGACATTGAATTGGACTTTCTCAGCAAAGATTTGCCAAAAACGCTTGCTTCGATGAAAATGGGAGCCGATCGCATTCGCGAAATTGTCGTATCCATGCGGAACTTTTCCCGTTTAGACGACGGTTACATGAAACCTGCGGACATTCACGAAGGAATAGACAGCACCCTGATAATTCTCAATCACCGACTCAAACAAGGTATCGAAGTTATTAAAGAATACGCTAATTTGCCTCCGGTTGAGTGCTATGGAGCGCAACTGAATCAAGTATTTATGAACGTACTCGGCAATGCAATTGATGCGCTGGAGGAGGTAAAAAAGGCAGACAGAGCGTTTTCACCAACGATTTGGATCTGCACGGAAGTTACGGCAGATAATGCTATCACTGTCAAGATTCGGGATAATGGGCCGGGAATTACCGCAGCCACTGCCCAACAGATATTTGACCCGTTTTTTACTACAAAGTCGATCGGCAAAGGCACTGGATTAGGATTGGCTATTTCCTATCAAATCGTTGCCAAGCATCAAGGCAAAATTGAGATGAATTCTCAAATTGGACAGGGGACGGAATTTGCGATTACTTTGCCAATTGCTGAGTAATATAGCAGGCGATCCGGGACGGGCTAGAAGCCCATCCCACAAATCGGGGGGTGCATCTCAATGCAAGCGAATATATCCGTATGGGCTATAGCATGACCGCAGAAAATATGGGATTATAACTAATAACTTATATGCGGTCATGCTTCTTCAGGCTTCAAAAACCAGATCCACCCAAATCCGGGACGGGCTAGAAGCCCATCCCACAAATCTTGCAAGCATTACTATAAGCTAGCGCGCATCTAATTTGAAGAATTCTCTTTCTTACAACTCTTGTGGGGTGGGCTTCTAGCCCGCCCGAAAAGTTAAATCCGCCACATCTTAGGATTTAGAGAAAGATGAGCGGAAATTAGAACTCTTGGTGTTGAGGCCAATCTGAAACTATTAGCTCACAAACCATGAAAATTTAATGGGGGTGGAGGGACTTGAACCCACACGACCGTTTCGGGTCAACGGATTTTAAGTCCGTAGCGTCTACCATTCCGCCACACCCCCTTTCGTGAAGCTGCTGCTGTGGTTTTGACCCACTGACAACAACAGCCTTTTATTCTACACGCAAAACCCTAAATAGCGCAACCCCTAATTGAAAAATTCTCAAAAGTCGCGCTGTATCTCCCCAAGCGGTACAATAGTTAACCAGCTAGCTGAGCGTGTCAACCGACTGACCCTGTTATTATTCCCTTAAAGCAAATCTATGTATATTACCTTGCTGCTTTACGCCGTCTTGGGAGGAGCTTACCTCCTGGTAGTACCCGCGGGCACCTACGCTTACCTGAACAGTCGCTGGTACGTGGCCTCCTCTTTTGAGCGTGGCTTCATGTACTTCTTGATGTTCTTCTTTTTCCCTGGTATGTTTCTCCTCGCTCCTTTTTTGAATTTTCGCCCCAAACGGCGGCAGATAGAAGCCTAAATGCGACGTATTGACGTAATTGGAATCAGTCTAGGCTTTTTTGTAGCGGGTGGGTTGGCCTACTTGGTGCTACAATTCGCCGGACTCGACAGCATGAATGCTGGGATTTGGAGTCAGTTATTTTTGATAGCTGGCTTGATTGGCTGGCTGGTGACTTATTTGTTTCGAGCGCTTACTCAAAAGATGACTTACAGTCAGCAACTGAAAGAGTACAAAGATGCTGTCTTGCAGAAGCAGCTCGATGAACTCACTCCTGAAGAGTTAGCCAAACTTCAAGCCGAAATTGAGCAGGAAAAAGATAGTTAGTCAGTGGTTAGTTGTCAGTTGTCAGTTGTCAGTTGTTAGTGGTTAGTTGTTAGTTGTCAGTTGTTATATCATGTCCGGTCGATCGACCGCGATTTTTGTAGGGGCCCGTGAGCCAACAATACCTGCCAATAATTGATAATCTCAAAAACCCGCCCCGACCGGGATATTATGGTTAATCAATCGGACATGATATTAGTTGTTATTAGCTAATACCAACTGCCAACAACCAACTGCCAAGAATCAACTGCCAAGAATCAACTGCCAAGAATCAACTGCCAAGAATCAACTGCCAAGAATCAACTGCCAACAACCAACTGCCAACTCCCTAATGACTATTTCTCATTGTTTTGAAACGTTGCGAAAAAGCAACCAGTGTGGATTAATTCCTTTTATTACTGCTGGCGATCCAGATTTGGAGACAACGGCTAAAGCGCTACAAGTTTTGGATGATAACGGTGCAGATGCGATCGAGCTTGGCGTACCTTATTCCGATCCCCTAGCTGACGGGCCGGTGATTCAAGCTGCTGCTACGAGGGCGCTACAGCGGGGAACGCGGTTAGATTCGGTACTGGAAATGGTAGCGAGAGTTAGTCCGAATTTGCGATCGCCCATCATTCTCTTCGCATACTACAACCCGATTTTGTACCGAGGTATCGAAACCTTCTTGCAGGAAATCAAAAGTGCTGGAGTTCAGGGATTGCTTGTACCAGACTTGCCCTTAGAAGAAGCTGACAGCCTCATCCAACCTGCCAACAAATTAGGGATTGAACTCACCTTATTAGTTGCTCCCACAAGTCCCAAAAGTCGCATAGAAGCGATCGCTCGCGCGTCTCAAGGATTTATTTACTTAGTCAGCGTGATGGGGGTGACAGGAGTGCGGGAAGGCTTAGATACGCGAGCAAAAGAGTTGCTGCAAGAAATCCGCAGCATCACCGACAAACCCATCGGCGTCGGCTTTGGTATCTCGAAACCCGAACACGCCCGTCAAGTCAAAGAATGGGGTGCAGATGCTGCGATTGTTGGTAGTGCTTTTGTCAAACGCTTGGCCCAAGGAACTCCAGAAGAGGGTTTAGAGGCGATCGGCGAATTCTGCAAGAGTCTAAAAACAGCTATTCAAAATGATTAGTAACTGTGCAGATACTTTCCGCCATTAGACAGATGTGGGCGATCGGCACGTGCGGCGACAATTGCCATTAAAGACCTTGTTGTACTTGAGATCGTACACCCATTTCCTTCTGGTTCCTGACCGGAAGGTTTTTTTACCTCCCAAAGCGCAAAACAGTTCAACTACAGTAGTCCTGTCCCGATCGCCGCTATATGTATACATGACTCGCTCTTCGGTGATAGCACTCTTCAACAGTTGACAGTTGACAGTTGACAGTTGACAGTTTGAGAGCGACCTCTACCCTTAAGTCCGAGGATTGGAGTAATGAATAGTCTGATTTTAATTTTCCCCTCAAAGGGAGAGGCTTTAAACTAATTATTTCTGGTAAAAAATGCTTTTTACTATCATTTAGCTCTCATTCCTGCTCTCGCGACTATAACTAAAGCTTTTGTTATTGCTTCTAGTATGACTTAAGGAATGTTACTTCAGATAGATGAAAAACTTCTGTTTGTCTTCGTATATTTAAAAAAGTGTTTGAGTGCTTAATGTTTGTAATGGTAGCCACCTACAGAACCACCAGGCATTTAAACATATTCCAAAAAATAAGTCACCATAGAAAGGAGCATTTTTATGAACAGACTAACTGCATTTCTGAAAAAAATTCGAGCTGTACAAATTTTAACAGTGTTTCTCGTCGGCATTTTAGTATTTGTGAGCACTGCCTGCAAGGGATCTGATGTCATAGCCGGAAAAACTGCCGACCAAATTAGAAAAGAAGTGCCTTCAGAGGCTGTAACTTCCGTATACAAAGGCGGCCAGAATCAATACAGCGATGACGATCCCAGAAACCCAATGGTTAAAGGAGTAGAAGCACAAGCTAAGCTTCTTAAAGAGGAAGCCCAGCGCCGCATCGAAACCAAATCTAGTAGCAATGTGCGTGAAAATATCCGGCGGGTAGCAGATGACGCGCCGAACAAACTCGACCAAATTGGCGAGAAGATGAATGACAATGTTCGTACCGCTCAGCAGAAAGCTGATGAGTTTGGTGACAAAACAAAACAAGGCTTTGCTAATCTTAAGGAAAATACTCGCGAAGGCTTGAAGGGAGCAAAAGGGATTGTTAAAGAAGCCACCGAGGGAGCAAAAGAAAGAGCTGCTGAGGGTACTGAGTCGCTGAGATATAATGTCAGCGAAGGCAAAGAAAATGTCAAAGATGCAGCGGGAAATGTAAAATACAGCGCTGAAGATGCCTCGGACAAGGTTCGCGCGAAAGTAAATCGAGATATTGACAGAACTCAACGAGCTGCTGAAAGAGCGGTAGACGCGATCGACTAATTTGAAATAAAGCTATTTCCCGATCTCAAAGCAGCAGTCAGACAGAGTTTTTAACCTACCTCTGTCTGACTGCATTTTATTATTCTAGTCTGTTTTAACCCAATACGGTTTACTTAAGATGGTCCGAAGAGAGGCACGTTAGCTTTCGCGATCCGAAGGAAAGCAATCTCCGTATCTATTGTTCATAGGGTTTTACCCCCAGGGTGTTCTTAAGTAAACGGTATTGGGCTTTAAGTTTTAACCCAAGACGCTTGCAAGAATATGTAACAGTATGTAAACAGGCTTAAGTCAGCCAGTAGAAAGCATTTGGACACTTTACAATCGTTTACATAGTTGTGTTTTAAAGCGCCGACTTACTTAGAGCCAAGTCGATCAAACCATATGAAAAATAGACACTCTTGTTTGCTTTCCTTCGGATCGCTGCGCTAACGTGCCTCTCTTCGGACAATCTTAACCTCAAGAAAGGCTGGTTTCAGCAGAATGAAACATGAAATAGCCCTGGAACTAATGACTGTTGACTAATAACTAATAACTAATATAGCCTTTCTCAAAAAGATGAGGTATGGCTGACAGCTTACATAACCGCTTAAATCAAGAGGGCTGAAGCCCAACAACGTACCTCGTCTTTGTGAGAACCGCTATAACAACTAACAACTGTCAACTGTCAACTGTCAACTGTCAACTGTCAACTGACAATTACCATTCATCGTTTCGCTTGTTGCTGTGGGTTTCCCAATCGTCGCCTGGGTGCTGATACAAGGGTTCGGGTTCCAATTCTGCTGACATTTCTAATTCTGGTTCCGATTCTTCTTGCTGGTAGATGTTTAGAGGTTCGACAACGCGGGCGATCGCATCTTTGACAAAAGCTTTGACAAATTCGTCTTTCCGATTTAACTGAAACTGCCTTTGCACGACTTCGGCGATGCCGCCGTCACCCCAATCTTGGTCGTGTCGGAAATATTCAATAAAACTTTTCCCGGCAATTCTGGTTAAATAAGCGGCGCTGACTGCTTGAATTGCTTTGCCAAGTACAAATCCGGCTACACTTAACTGCAACGCCCTTGAGACTACTTGAATTACGCCTTCAACTATTCCTAAGCTGGCTAGGGTTTTGGCGAGAGACAGGGCTAGTTCTTTGGCGCGATCGATATTTAATTCGCAGCCGTAAATCTTGGCAATTTCTACTACCATTTGAGCGTTAACTGCTGCTGTCGCTAACAAATCTACAACTGGCAAAGGCGTAACGGCAATTACTCCGGCTCCGATCCACTGAAAGCGCTCTACTACTTTATCAGCAGCGCGCCGTCTTTGAGCGTCAATTAATTTGCGTGCTTGGTCTCCCAAATGCTGAGATTGTAGCAAAATGTTGTCCGCAATTAAGTCTTCGCCTTCGGCTCGCAAAATTGCTGCGATTCGCCGAATTAATGGCATCATATCGGGGTCTGGCTGAAATATTGTCCCGCTTTCTAGTACAACTTTTTGCGGGTTGGCGCTAATTGCAACTACATCCATTGCTGATATTAAACCTTTAACTCGCTGTCGCAGTCGATCGAGAATTTCGTCTCTGTCGTTGTCGGGATAAAGGTCTACTTTATTAAAAACCACGATCGACCTTTTGCCAATTTGGGCCAAAGTCCGCAGCGGTTCATACTCAGATTTGCGTAAATCGCCGTCCAACACAAATAAGATCAAATCAGCCCGGGCCGCCAACTGCCGCGCCAATTCCTCTCTGTAAGTCCCCGCTACTCCCGCTTCCAAGATGCCTGGGGTATCAGTAATTGCTAATTCTCGATCGACTCCTTTCAATTTCAGAGTGTAAGTTTCTCCAACTTCGGTAGTTCCCATTGGCGCCCCCACCTGTCCGGCCATCCGCCCCACCAGCGCATTTACAGCCGAAGTTTTGCCCGCAGAACCGGTACCGAAAACAACGATCCGAACATTGCCGCGGGCCATGCTAGCTTCTATTTCGCGGGCTCTCAACAGCAAAGCTTGCCGTGCTACTTCATCTTGAATGCGATCGACTTGCTGCCTGATTGCTTTGAGATTTTCCGAAGCAGCTTCGCTTTTGACAACAGGAATCTTCGGATCTATCGCCCGTTTTCCCTTAACTTTTCCCGGACGTTGCAGCAGCCTAAAATAATAAAACAGCGCAAAAATTAGCGTTGCTAAAAGTACCACGATCAGGAAAATTAGCAAATTAGCCAGCAGCGGAGAAGCAGACAACGCAACTTGACTGTAAAGCCCAGTTAAGGAACTCACCAGCCCAATAATCAACCCCAGGGTGAGGCAGAAAGCGGCAATTAATGTTAGCAGGCGCGGCAAAGGCATGGGGCAGGGGCAAGTAAAAGGGTTATATTTTGATTTTTACATTTTCGCCAGAACTCGGAACTGTTGAAGCGCCCGATCGTACTGCTGCGCGCGTAAATTCCGATTCGGCTTGTCCTTCGGGTTCCATGCAGTGTGGGTTTGAGTGCCAGCGGATGCAACTAAAACATGGCGATCGCGCCCGAGGCTGCAATTGTAGCTTAGCAGACAATTTATTGTTCCACTCACCCGCCCGAACGCCTTTGTCGGTTTACTGATACCTACCTACCTATTTATTCGATCGCGAGTTGAACTATATAGTTTTTTAAACAAATATATCTTAAGTACCTAGAAACACGGTTTATTAACGTCATACCAGTTGCCAAAAAGAATGCAACTGATTTTCCAGTTTTCCAAATCCTTACGGAATCAGTCATTCCCAATTTTTCAATCTAACATCTAAAATCGTAATCGTATAAGTGCATCCTAAAATATCCGATAACGGAAACGATAAACCAAGTTGCTAGTGCAGGATAAGAACGAGCGTCCTAATAAAAAAAAAATAGTATGATGAGTGAAAATACCCAATTCAAAACTATTTTCGGTAATCTTGAAAAACAGGCTTTGCTATAATTCACAGTTGAGCAACCACTGTACGGAGCGAAAATTATGGGACTCTTTGACCAAATTTTGAGTGCGATCGACAATCCCAACCAACAAGCAAGTCCCAATCAGTTGGGCAACATTCTGGGTGCGGTAGAGCAGTTGAGCGGCAACCACGGCGTCGATGCGGGTACGACTCAGCTAGCGATGTCGGTTTTGGGTGGATACGTGCGATCGGCATTGCAAGACGTGCGATCGCAATCTGGAGACGTACAAGCTCAAGAAGTTGTCAACCAATTTAGCGGCACAAATCCCAATGCACAAGCGGTACAGAGTTTGTTCGGAGGTGGCCAACTGACGCAAATAGTGACCGATATCGCCCAAAGAACCGGCTTGAATAACGAAACAGTGCAAGGGATGATCCCTGTTTTACTGCCCTTGGTACTCAATTTGCTGCAAAGCGGCGGCAACGCCCAAAATCCAGCCCAGGGCGCAAATCCCGTTTTGAATGCGTTTTTAGATGGAGATGGAGACGGCGACGTAGATATTACTGACGCCATGTCGATGGCTAGCCGCTTTTTGAATCAGGGCTAATTACCTGAAAATTCGGGGAGAGAAATTGACGTTTGTAGTGAGGACTTCAGTCCTCATTAAAATCTAATTATGCAGGTGCGCGGCGCGCACCTTACCGCCTTAACGCTCTTATGAAAATAGTCCGAACCCTCGGCTAACGGCATTTCCCAGGCGATCGCACAATGAAGCAGTTGGCAAACTATTTCCTTGCTGTTCCCATTTTTCCACGAGTTGGCGGCCCAGGGGCGTGAGGCGAAAACTATCGGTAATCCCTTGTCCATCTACTTCGCGCCGCAACACGCCGACTTGAATCAGCCACAGCAGCGAGTTTTCGGCTGCGAGTTCGGATACGGGCGATCGGGTGTAGCCACTTTCGACACCTGCATTTGAGGCGATCGCGCTTAGGAAAACACTGTTATCGCGGATGGTCTGGAAGAAGTGTAATTGAAAAGGAGCACACCGGATCGCGCGATCGGCTCTTTTGACAGTGCGGCTGGGATAACTAATAGATTTAAACGCTTCGGATGGGATAAAAGTCATTGATTTGGCTCAGCATAGGTAGTATATTTTTATGATTACCTATTTAGAGTCAGCAAAGTAGAGTTCTGAAAAATCTACCCACAACTGAGCGGTTGAAGTTACGGGTGTTGGGGATGGGCGATCGCCCATCCCCAACACTCCCAAATCCCAAAAAGCAATTCCTAGGTCTTCTAACTATTAGCTGTTGATTAATTCTTCTATGGTCTGTTCAAATTTATCACATTCTTCTACTAACTTAGTGACTACCCTGGCAAAATAAGTGACATCTATTAAACTCATCTCCGCGTTATGAATGATTGAAAAAGTTTGTTTGCCACCGATAGTTTCTATCCCCCAAAATCCCAGTTTATAAGTAGCATTTTGCGTGAGGAGTAACGTAGATAAACGATGGGGTATATCATCTTCATCGTCGAATTTTAAACCACTCGGGCAAGAAAACTCCAAGGTCGAATCGTACTTGACAATGAATAAAGTTTGCGTGCTGCCAGAGTCCATATTAAACTTAATTGTCGCTATTCTATTGTCAATACTAGAAATATTCCAGCCAATATCTCGGCAATACCCCTCGATTGTAGATCGAAATTTAAACGAAGAAAATATATCTTTGTCAATAGCCATAGTTTCATCTCCTGAATTAATCGGTTTACTCGTAGCTAATACCGTCCATTCTCGTCCTGTACAAACCTCGCACTCAGAAGGCTTCATCAGTGAAACAACTTGATGCCCACAACTTTTACAACGGTAGGTTTTTTTCATGGTTCAAAAAATTTATAATTTAGATTTCATATTGATACTTAGCTTATTTTTCCCATCCTTCGGTGGAACACCATTATTATAAAGCTTTTTGATCTGTTGATGGACTTGATTGATATCAGGTCTTTCTTTAGAGCTTAAACCTAACATCTCTTTTATTAGTTTACCTACTTCTGCATCGAGGGGATTTTCCTTGTTAATCATAGTTCCGCGCAATTTGGTTTTAGTTGTAATAGACGGCAATTCAAGTTTTTTTCCATCCAAAACAGCTTCGTGAGCATAAGTATAGCTTCCTGATAAAATCGGACGACTACCTGTCCAGTATTGACAGAAAATCAAACCTAGAGAAAAAATATCAGATTTTTTAGTGGGTGCTGGCGTTTCTCCACCTGTGGCAATATGTTTAGCAAATTCAGGGGAATAATATACCGGATCGCCTACTAAAAATTCGGCCGCAATTGATTCTCCTTCAAGAATACTGCTATCAAAATCAATAATTTTGGCTACTTGTCTTCCTTCCCATTCTTTAATCAACACATTGTCTGGTTTCAAATCAAGATGGACAATACCATTTGAGTGCAAAATTTTCAGCGCCCCTGCTGCGGTTAACATCACAAATAAACGCTTTTTTGTCTCTAGTTTATGTATTTCATTTGATAAAGAGCTAGTATCGACTTTTTGACAGACTTTGAAGAAATGTTCGCCATAGTCATCGCCATATTTAAAAAAGTCCACCATGACTACGACTGAACCCCCCGCACCACAAGCCGATAGTGCATTTTGAATTGCTAGTTGTTTTATAGCAAATTTCTCACACTGATCGCGCCGTTTTTGTTTCCCTTTTTCGCTCCCAGGTGCATTTTCGCCTGGATAAACTGGACTGAGGAATTTTTTGACAAAGTATTCGTTTCCATCGCACACCGCAAAACCCCATTGACATTGACCACCGTTGGCGCTATCAAATTCACGGGTTACTAGATATTTTCCAGCAATAACATCACCTTTTTTATAAGACATAGGTTATAAAGATCTCCTGTCATAGTATCTATTCTGAATATCTTTATATTTTTTTCGCGCTCTTGGTTCGCTTTTACACCTAACTCCAGAAGAGTATGACGTATCATAGATATCGATTGCTTTTTGAATACTATTCCATGCTGCGCTTAATTGTCCTGTAATTTCTTGTAAAACCGCCATAAAATAATAAGGATAAGCTTTTTTGTGGGAGGGTAAATTGCTGGCTAGATGCTGACAAAACTGAATTGCTAAATTAGCTGCCTCGTCTTTATTAACTATTGACCTTAGAGATGTAACGAACATTTCTAAGTGTTCTTCCCAATCGTCAATTTTTTCCGCACCCACACATCTAAAAGATTCTTGATAAGAGTCAACTGCATTATCCCATTGATATAAATTATAGTAGATACGCCCTAGAGATTGTAAAGATTCTATGATTTTTTCTCCTCGGCTTTTTCTAACTTCTTTAAAAAAGAATATTGATTTGTTAAAGTACACCAATTTTTGAGAATTATTTGTTTGAAAAAAAGCTAATTTAGTGTAAATCCACCCTAAAATGTATTGACATTCACTGTGATGATCGTCAATCTTTAAAATCTGATTGCATAACTCTTCAGCTTCTTTTAACTGATTATTTTCATCACAAAAACAAGATTTAGCCCGATCCAACAAACTTTGAATTTCTTCAGCCTTAGCTGCTGCTCTCTGTCTAGATGACTCAGTAATTTCTTGGAATGGGTCAGTTGTACTCAAATTTGAGGTTGTTGAAATGGCTACGGAGGATTTATCTTCTGAAAATGACGGTTTCAAATTAGCTGATGGCTCAATATATTGAATAAATTGGAAATAATATTCATAATCAATTCGATATTTTTCCCACAAGCTTTGTAATTCATCATAGCGAGTATTAGCAGTAGGAGTAAAAAAAACTTTTTGAAAATATTCCCAACGTTGTTTATAAGCATTCCTCAAAGACTTGACAGTATGAAAACCAACTGGATATAAAATTAAAGAAACATCATCTTGCTTGATCTCTGTGTATCTCTGATAGATTAATTCTTGCCAATTATTTGTATCCTTTGTATCCCCTTTTGACTGATCGCAAGTGTCGAGTAACAATCTTTCAAATTCCCAAGGGGCAGAAAAATACTGGAAACAGCCGTCAGTACAAGCTAAAAAACAGCCACTTTCTTCGATTCTATAATGCTGAAAATGAATTTGCCATCTCGGATTTATATCAGCGGTTAAATATTGAGACATGGGTGGATCTTGTCTCAGCATTTCTAACGCATCTTTGGGAGTGACTAGATCATCTTTCGTTAATTGTTGTAAACCTTTAGTTGGGCTAAGAAAATAAATTCGCGAATCTCCCATCCAAGCTAAGTCAGCTTCAAAAATTTTTTCTTGTCCCTGTTGCTTGAGAATGCTAGCCAGGGCGATCGTCGTACATAGTTTATGTTCCACTAAAGAACCTTTTAGCCGAGATGAAGTTCTCGGCATATGAATATCGGCTTTACTTTTTAATGATTGGCAAATTTGCTGTTGCAGTTGAAGGGTATGTTCAGGGGTTATTTTACCATGCCACTGTTTGAAGAATGTTTGGCTAATTTGAGATGCTATTTCTGAAGCAATGCGCCCCCCTGTTTTACCATCGTAACCAGCAGATCGACCTCCTAAACCGTCAAACACGCCCATCAAAAAAGTTTCTAAAAAATCTTCGGCTAAGTTAGCATCTTCGCCTTTGGCTTCGGCAACTTCTAGATTTACTACTAAATTCAATTTAGTCATAGCCATAACTTAAGTCCTTATTTGATATTCTAGGTTAGTCTAAAAATTCAAGTCAAACATTTAGTTTTAGGTGTAGGGTGCGTCAGAAAGTCAAGCTATTGGTTTAACCATTAACTTAAAAATCTGACGCACACTACGTCTAATTAACAAACCTGCTTATACGCTATTGGCGATCGCATCTAAAATTTGATCCATGTCTACTTCTTCTAATCCCTTACCAGATTCCGAAACATAATGAATCGTATTTTCCCAGCTACTCATAATTGTCCAAGGCTCAGCATCAGGTGCAAAAAGTAATAAACGCTTGGCTGATTTTGGTATTTCGTGCCAGTAATCGGTCAAGTCATCAAATGTTTTTGGTATATTATTTGGATAATGGCTAGGTTTTGAAGTTTTGTCTAAACTATGAGCGCTAGCATCGGTGTAAACAATTACCACATATCGTTGCCTGCTAAAGTCTCCTTTTTCCCACTTGGAATTAAGTGCTAACCCAACAGCTTCTAAACCATTTTCTGGTTCATCCCCGCCACCATAAGCTTCTATTGGTGAGACAAAATTAGCAAAATCTGAGGACTGCGTTCTCAAGTCAAAAAACTCGGAACATTGCATTACCTTATCGGCTGGGTCTGCCCAATAATCGCGAAAAACAATTACCCTAGCTCTCAGTTGATCTATTTTTTTACTCTTTTCTTTCATCTTAGCTTCTAGCTGCTCGTAAAACTTCAGAGCGGCGGACTTCACTTCTTCAATCAAATGACCCATTGAACCTGTGCCGTCAATACACATCACCAAGTCCACTGCATACTTAACACCTTGACCATCAACCATAAACTTTTACCTCTGGTTTTACTTACTTATTTTGAACTTTGTCTGAGCGAAATAAATTATTTTAAAAAATATAATTCACTCACTCTATTCCTAAATCTTCAATTTTGAAATTTCGTTGAACGTTACCCGCTGGTAGGATCTTGGTAATTTCTGATTTTTCCATCCTTTTTACTTCTTCATAATCTTCCATAGCTTCATAAGAAAAGAAAAACTCGTCTTCGTGGGAAGATATCACCGTTCCAATGCGCTGCCTATCTGTGCCATTAAAATGTTTTTGCAGTCTTGTCTTAATACAACTTCCTCGTGTTCCTTTGGCTCTTCCTACATAAGCAGTATCAATTTGTCCATCAAAATCATGGTATATTGCATAGATGCCACATAGACCAGATGAAATCGAGCGAAGATTAGCTTCAGTCATTTTTTGGGGCATTGACATATTGAAGTGCCTTGTTTAAAACAAAATCATAGAATTCACTATACATAGTTTGACAAGCGAACACAAGCTTAGAATGTCTTATTTTATCTTGTGTTTTTTCTAAAAATCAAACCAAAATTAACAAAAATTAATAGAATGTCTTAAAATATACTATAATTGCTAAAAATTTACTGTGGGTACATTTTATGAATGTTACAGAAGTTTTACAATGTGCAGATCAGTTGGTATTCACTAAGACGGGAAAATATTTAGATGATGTTCAAAAGGCTGTAATTACAGGGGTTTACCAGGGAAAGACCTATGATGAAATTGCTGATGATTGTAAGCGTAGTGAAAGTCGTGTTAGAAATGTTGGGCGTCAGCTATGGCAAATTTTATCTAAACAGTTAGGGGAAGATGTTAATAAGCATAATTTTCGCTCTACCTTCCAAAGATTACATATCCAATCATCTCAAAATCAAAAGATTTGTCATGTAAATGGTAGTAATCACAACTTTAATTTTAATCCACAAATTTTATATAATACAAACAAAGACAATCAAGAGAATATAACTAAGAATCAATCTAAATCTCTGTATCACGATTTAACCCTAGCCCCTAAAATCACCAGCTTTTACGATCGCACAACCGAACTTCAAACCCTATCCCATTGGCTAACTCATCAAAATACTCGTCTAATCTCAGTTTTAGGCTTAAGCGGAATCGGTAAAACTACCCTAGTTAAACAGTTTGTCGATCTCAATTTACAACAATTTGATGTAGTTGTCTGGAAAAACCTCAAACTATCTCAATCTTTAGATGGCATTATTACTGAAATTTTAACAGGTGTTAATCATGATTCTGTTCAACCTGACAATAAGTTAACTCAACTTTTTAATGTTTTACGTCAGAAAAAATGTTTAATTATTCTTGATGATATCCAAGAATTATTTATAAAGGGAGACTGGGCAGGACAATTCAAAACGGAATATAAAAATTACCAAAACTTGTTTACAATGATGACAGAGATTGAACATCAAAGCAGTTTGATCTTAATTAGTCAGGAACAATGTCAAGAAATGATTTGCTTGGATGAGGAGTTATATCCTATTAAGTGCTTAGAGTTAGAAGGAGTAGAGAGTAGGTCAATCATGAAAAACTGGGGATTAAAGGATGATGAAACTTGGGCGCAACTTATAAAGTTATATGAAGGTAATCCCGTTTATTTAAAAGATATTGTCAGCTTAATTAAAAATATTTTTGGGGGCAAAGTCGCTGATTTCTTAAACGAAGATAGTTTAATTGTCACTAAAGACATGAAATCTCGGTTGACTAAATTATTCAAGCGACTATCACCCAGAGAACAAGAGATTGTTTTACAATTAAGTAAATTTGAGCAACCTGTGTCAAGAGAAGATTTAAGACAAAGTTTATCTCTCTCATCAATGGACTTAATGAATGGGTTAGAATCATTGCGTCAACGTTATTTAGTCAAAAGAATAGAAGGAGAGCAAGTATTGTTTGATTTATCTCTTGTTGTTCGAGAATATGTTAGAACTTGTTGCCAAAATTAATTAAGTCAGGACTTACCCACTTCTACCAAAGAAACCGGGTTTTTTACCAAATCTGCGGGTTGTAACTCAGTATTTTCGTCAAAAAACCCGGTTTCTGGGCCCCCTGCGTAAGTCCTGTAAGTCTAATTATTTTAGGCATAAACTTTTCTTAGTTCATAAGTATCTGAAGCTTCCGCATATTCTAAAGTAAGAAACTCGTGCAATTCATTAATAGCAAGAGTATTGAAATAAATATTTGATTCAGCTTCATAAACTTCTGAAAATGACTCGATCGCCTGTTTGAGTTTGTCGATAGACTGTTCGGGAGTATTTCCTTGTCCAACCAATCCATTCTCCAAACACAATGCCACCCAATACTTGGCACTCTTTCGGATAATAACAGTGTAAAAATCTATCATATTTTACTTACTTCATCAAGTTTGATAGCGTCAGTATATTCGGAGTCCACGCCCACAATCTAACACAATATCGCCCGTCAGTCAAGGCACAAAATTACCCATCAAAACTATTCCGAAAGGTAGATTTTACATTTTGGTCACTCAATTCCGAATCTAAATTTAAGAGATTGACAACAACAGCCCACAATCAACTAAAATATCTTTATCAATCGCAAGGTCAACAAAACTATGACATTACCAGTTGGGTGCGCGGCTCCTCAATTCACCGCCAAAGACACAAACGGCAAAACCGTCTCCCTCTCCGACTTTACGGGTAAAACCGTAATCTTGTATTTCTACCCCAAAGATGACACCCCCGGTTGCACCAGACAAGCTCAAAGCTTCAAAGCAGCCCATGAAGAATACAAGGGCAAAGACATTGTAGTTCTCGGTGTCAGCCGCGACAACGAAGAATCGCACCAAAAGTTCACGGAGAAGTACGGTTTGCCTTTCCAGCTATTAGCAGATGTTGATGGTGCTATTACCAAAGCTTACGATGTTGAGAAAGGTGATTATGCCAAGCGCGTTACTTTTGTTATCGACGGTACTGGCAAAATTATTCAGGTTTATGAAGGGGAAACGATGAAAGTTGACTCTCACGCTCAAGATATTCTGGTCACCATAGTTTAGCCGCCGTTAGTCTAACATTCCTGAACGCACTAAAGGGCTAAAAATCCGGTTTCTTCCGAGATATCTCGTTGCTACACGCAATTTTCTCGTAGAAACCGGATTTTTTTGTAATACCATTTCCACCAAAAATTGCTACAGAATAAATTTTGTGTTTGTTTATCAAACTATTGCGGATATGTGAAATACGCACTCCGACAAAGAAACCGGGTTTTTTCCCAAATTTGCGAATCACAGCAAAGTATTATCGCAAAAACCCGGTTTCTGGCAACCCGTGCGTAAGTCTAAAGAAACCGGGTTTTTTCCCAAATTTGCGAATCACAGCAAAGTATTATCGCAAAAACCCGGTTTCTGGCAACCCGTGCGTAAGTCTTAGGATCGCAAATTAAATAATTTACACTCTTGAAAGTGGGATGGGCGTCCCGCCCGTCCCGGAAGGACGGGCGGGACGCCCATTCCACAAGAACAATAAAGATTGTAAGTTATTTAATTCTCATTCCTTATAAAAATTTTTCGTCGCGACACACCCTACGACTAAAATTCCTCAATCTAAAATCCCTCAATCTAAAATCTCAAATGAGCTAAGTGAGGGGTCAAAGGTATAGGGGGTAATAACCTACTTCCATTAAATTTTTTCTCGCAAAAATTGCGCCACAAATTCTCTCAACCAGCGGTATATTCGCGTCAGGTGCGCGATCGCTAGCTGGACTGTTAGATTTCTGGTAAAAATCTCGCCAACAATAAAAAATTCATGCTTTAAAACGCATTAACTGCCCCTAGATTCAGTCCAGGAGCGATTTTGTCCGGGATCGGATCGTTGTGTTTGATAAAATGAGAAGTTATCCTTGCTGTAGCTGAATAATTAAGTAGGTAGGCGGATACATAATGACAAGCACCAAGACTATTTTGAGTTATTTAGGCCCACAAGAAGTTGAGGCTAATCGAGCCTCTGTCTTAGTTGGCAGTTTTGATAAAAATCAAGTGGCGGCAATCTCAGCAGCAGAAGGCTCAAATTCCCTGAAGGCCGGGATAAATTTATCGACAGGCATTTGGAACATTAGTTTAGAGAAAGGATTCGATAGCGCCGGTACTCGCACGGTGCAGGTGAAGGCAACTGATAAAACAGGCAAAGTTATCGGCGAACAAACAATTAACATCAAAGTTAATCCTGCTTCTAACACACCCGATCGCTCTTTCACGTTAATTACGCTCCAAGATACCCAATTAAAAGCCGGAACAGTGCCTTCTGGCAGTCTTAACTCCCAGCAAAAAGCGGAAATACCCGCAGGTAAAAGTTATCAAATTAGCAGCTACGAGTTAGAAGACGAACACCTGAATGTTGAACTCAATAATCCAATTTCTCCGGTAGGAAAATCCGGCTTTTTTTACGAAAAGCACGCAGTCATCACTAAAGGCTCAAAAATCCTGATCTTCGATCGCGCCGATCTACCTACCCCGCCCCCTGGAATGCAGTTGCTGTGGGTGAACAAAAAAACCTGGTTAAAGCGCAACCCCGCAGATTCGACTATTTTAAGCCCGACTCAGAAAGTGCGATTTGACCAGGGGGAAACTTTCAATATCTTCGGCTACGCTTGCGTGGAAAGTCATTTTCGAGTCACTCTCGATCGCCCAATTCCCAACTTCGGCAATTCGGGATTTATGTACTCGCAACACGTCCAGATTTTGCAAGACGGCAAGGGGATTGCCTGTAACAGAAATGCAGTTACCATGACTGTTGTCAAAACTACTGTGTTGAAAAAACGGCCGGTGGATGCTGTCAAGCTGCAACTGCCAGAAAAAATTACTTTGCCGGCGGGAATGATTTACGGAATTTCCGGATTCTCGATCGAACAAGGTCATATTAAAGTCTCGCTGACTGAAAATTTGCCGCCCTTTGGCAATACGGGTTTTGTTTATCCAGATTTCGTGCAATTTGCCAAAGGTGGCAAATCTTTCAATCCGGCGCCGAATTTAACTTATCAAGGCCCGACGGAGGTTTTGGTCAATCAGTCGATCGCACTTTCAGGCACTTTTGACAAACAAGAAGCAGCAAAAGTTGAGGTAATAGCCGAGGATAAATATCCGCTAACCGTCACACTCAACCAACAAGCAAGCACTTGGCAAGTGAATTTGCCCAAAGGATTTAGCGTGCCCGGAGCTCGCTGGCTGAGATTGCGTGCAACTGACAGCAAAGGTAACATTACCGCCAGCCAAATAATTTATATTACCGTAAGTTCAGATCCGCTGACCGTCGGAAAAGATTTGAGCTTAAAGATAGTTTCCGACACTTGGTTTAAGGTAGCCCCGGTTGATGGTTCCCGCCTCAACAACCAGCAAAAAGTTCTTGTCAAAGCAGGTCAGACTTTGGCACTTAGCAAGTACGGATTTATTGACGGACATCTCAAGGTGGTTCTGGATTCGACAATTTCGCCGATCGGCACTTTTGGCTATTTTTACGAACCAGACGTTCAGCTTGCCAAAGGTACAAAAGTCCTGAAATTCGACCTAGCAGACGTACCCAATAGCAACGGGAATGCTCAACTGTTGGTAACTCAAACAACTCTGATTAAAGGTCAACCAAAAGAATCATCGAAACTCCCTGCAAACCAAATTGCTGAACTAACTTTAGGCAGCACCTACGCCATCACTGGTTATGCCTGCATTTTGGGGCATTTCCGAGTAACTTTCGCCGAAGCTATTCCCGGTTTTGGCAATGTGGGATTTATCTATTGGCAATCTGTTCAAATCAAGAAAAACGGCAAAGAAGTTCCCTTTGACCCGGATGCTTTGACAATGACAATGCTGCAACCAACTGTGTTTAAAAAACGCCCTGTAGATGCTGCCAAGCTGACGGCTACCGAGAGAACTACACTGCCTTTAGGTCGAGTTTACGGTGTGGAAAGCTACGGTTTGGAAACCGATCACCTGAAAGTTTCTCTGACTGAAGAGCTGCAAAATTTCGGCAATACAGGTTATGTTTTTCCAAGTTTTGTTCAGTTCAAGCGGGGAGATAAAATTTTCGATCCGGTTCCGAACAATGTGGAATTGAACGTGCCGTATTTTTCACAGCGGGACAATCCGCGTTTTGACTGGTCTACTTGCAACGTAACTGCGATCGCCATGGTGCTGTATTATTACGGCGTTCGTTCTAAGTATGGGGGACAGTTGGAGGATGAGTTGTTGCAGTGGTGTTTCGACTATGCCGGCCAGGGTTCTCAAACCGATCACAACGTGCTTTCGGCGCTGATTAAGGCTTACGGGTTTAAGACGAGTTTTAGTGCGACTCGGAAATGGGCTGACGTGCGATCGGAATTGCTGAATCGGCGGCCGATAGTTTTAGCGGGAGATTTTACGGCGGCGGGTCACATTATCACTTTAATTGGCTACAATTCTGAGGGTTATATCGTGCAAGATCCGTGGGGAGATGCACTCACGGGTTACAGAGATACTGAGGGAAGAAAGTTGATGTATCCGTATGGCTATATCAATCAAGTAGCCGGGCCTGATGGGAATGTTTGGGCGCATTTTATCTCGCGCTAAGCTTTTTAGGAACGGGCCGGAGAGCCCGTTCAATAGGTATGTAGTTGCGCTTGGGCGCTCTTAGCATTGAGGTATGTAGTTGCGCTTCAGCGCTCTTGGCATTGAGGTACGTAGTTGCGCTTCAGCGCTCTTGGCATTGAGGTATGTAGTTGCGCTTCAGCGCTCTTGGCATTGAGGTACGTAGTTGCGCTTCAGCGCTCTTGGCATTGAGGTACGTAGTTGCGCTTCAGCGCTCTTGGCATTGAGGTATGTAGTTGCGCTTCAGCGCTCTTGGCGTTGCTGAACTTGAGTATGAATTTACTTTTTTTACGATCGATAAAAACACAATAGGTATGTAATTGAGCTTTTTGGTAGAACTTAATTCATACCGTCAATCAGCCACATCGCGCTCTTTCATATACCAAGCCAAAGAGCGCTGAAGCGCAACCGTTGAGCTTTTTGGTAGAACTTAATTCATACCGTCAATCAGCCACGCCGCGCTCTTTCATATACCAAGCCAAAGAGCGCTGAAGCGCAACTACATACCTTACTCGTTGCGCTTTTTGGTAGAACTTAATTCATACCGTCAATCAGCCACGCCGCGCTCTTTCATATACCAACGTTGAGCTTTTTGGTAGAACTTAATTCATACCGTCAATCAGCCACGCCGCGCTCTTTCATATACCAAGCCAAAGAGCGCTGAAGCGCAACTACATACCGTAAATGTTATAGTCGAATGGGCCAGAGAGCCAGTTCGCCAGAATGCTGCGATCGCCTCAAGCAACCTTGCGCTTGATTTTGCGTTTCGCCGCACCCATACCTAAAAAGCTCAATCCTACTAAAGTACCGAACCATGTAGAAGGTTCGGGTACGGCCTCAAATTCTCCTTTAATGGCGATCGCATCATTAGCGCACTCAGCAAACAAATTAGCAACATAACTGCCAGAAGGCATAGCAGATTTATCGAAACTGAATCCGATGGTTTGAGAACCTACTGCATTAAACTGCGAGAAATCAAGACCCATGGCGCTCAAAGTTGCTGAAGTTAAAGCAGAGATTTCTCCTACTTTTGTACCCGAAGCAATTGAATTGAGAACGGTATTTTCTCCTGTTTGTTGAAAATACGGGTCTGTAGCAGCTAAATCACCGATTGACGAGGTTCCACCTCCCGATCGAACATGAGTATTGTATCCGGTTAGATTAGAAAATCCATCGTTCGCTTGAGTAACGCTTTTCGCTGTAACATTGCTATAAATGCCTGTTGTCGCTACACCTGAGTCATTGCCGTCGGCAAAGCGAATGCCAAATAAGCTGCGATTTGCATTAGCTGTGTTGAAGTTTTGACCGGAAAAATTGAAAAACAAATCGCCGTAGTTGATGTTGCCTCGGAGAACGTTGCTGCGTGCATATCCAGCTAAACTGAGATTGGAGTTGATGGCGATGAAAGCCGTGTCTGATGTTTCTTTGATGGCGATGCCGTAAAATTCAAACTCGCCGCCGCCGACTCTACCATCTGTCACGCCGTCGTTGAAGGAGTCGATCGCATAATTCCAGCCGTTAGATAGCGTTGCTGCTGTAGCCTTTGGTTGCTGTAATCCAATAATTGCAAGGAAGACAGCCACCGAGTAAGTCCAGCGAAAACTGTTTTTTGTAATGGAATTCATAAAAAGCTCCCTGATGAATGTGTGTTAAATTATCAATTTTGTCGATCGACTATTTTGATTTTCAGTAAATCACACATTTCAGTATATTTTATTAAAGTTTTGGTGAAGATTTTGTCAGTAATTACGTAATATCACTGAGATTAGTCAAAAAAACTAACCAATACCCGTAACTAAAGAATCAACTCTCGCCACAACCAGCACAGCAGAGCCCAGGGACTTTAAACCTTATTTTTCGGTGAGAGGCGATGGCTAACGCCTCGGCTGTCGCCTACGCAGGTTTTAACAACAGTCAAGCAAATTCCTGCAATATATCACATTGCGTTAACAGCAGGCATCGCCGTTTTCTTCTAACTCGGGCGGTAGTTTCTGCACTTGAAGCGCTGCATGAATCGATCGAATTTTTCCCGACTGCTTCATAAAACTTACCCAAACTTAACTAAAGCCATCTTTAGCTACAATGAAAGAGTTCACTTCCTGCGCTATTGAGTGGTCGGCCATCCCAAGGTAAGCAAGCT
>NZ_JAEQCF010000188.1:0-1650 GCF_020738625.1 Microcoleus sp. PH2017_09_SFU_O_A | reverse complement strand
GACTCGGATTGAGTCTTTTACACGAGGACTGAGGAGAAGTACCTCAGAGAGAGACGGCTCTCTACTCATCAAATGCGACTTTGCACGTCGCGCTTCACCACATACGGCTCCTCAATGACCTGGCTCTTGTTATGAGTACCTTTAACACTAGAACGGGTTGTCATCCCAGTTCTCCAAACGGACATCTCCGTCTGTTGCCGTTTTCAAGTCGTGGCAGTGGCGGTGAAGAAGCTGCCAATTACTATATTCATCCTTACCTCCTCTAGAAGTACGGATAACATGGTCAACTTCCCATAAATCGCCGTATTTGAAACTCAGCTCGCAGAGTACACATTTCCCAGCCTGCCTTTTCAAGAGAGTGGCTACTCTGGAAGACAGTTCCGGGTGGCTACTCATACGCTTACCCCAGTAGACTAAATCTCCATCAAACGGGCTTCTTGCACCCTGAACCTTGGTGTGGCGTACTATTGGAGTACTTGAATGTTTCACCAAGGCTGTTCCGCCTGACGTGGCAAATGTCCAGTTGTCTTTGCCTACGGTACGCCAGTAGTTACTAACAGTATCGTGGGCGTTAGTTTTGGTGCATCTGCTTTTTGCCCATGCGAGAAGCTTTTGATAGGTGAGGTGGTCACATTTGTTAAATGTTTCCTTACTCACAGATGACGCATAATAGTTACACCATCCTCTGATTATCGGATTGAGACGGCTTATCAATGCCTCTTGAGGGGCATTATGATGTTTATCTATTACTTGTCCTATCTTGTCAAGATGTCTCTTGACTGCTTCCTTTGTGGGTTTGATGATTGTTGTAAAGCCTAGATTTATTACTTCTTTACTAGGGGAATATTGATTACCCTTAGATAAAGTTGCCGCTCTGTATGCCCCTACTTTGTACTGGCGCACATTAAACCCTAAGAAGTTGAACCCCTCAGAGGTGTGGCATATTCGCGTTTTACTTGGCTTCAATTCTAGTCCCATGTTTTTTAGCCATTCGTCTGCTTTTTGTCTCAGGAGGGTTACAAACTCCTCAGACTCATGGAGTATCACAAAATCATCTGCATATCTTACTAGCGTAGGTTTAACCCTAGTAGTACTTTTCCTTCCGGTAGTCGTTACTATCCCTCTGGTGATTGTGTAGAAGCTTGTAATGAAATCCTCAAACCCGTGTAAGGCTATGTTTGCCAGAAGTGGAGAAATGACTCCACCCTGCGGTGTACCTTCCTTGGTGTTTGAGAATACTCCGCTATCCATCACTCCTGATTTCAACCAAGCTTTAATTTGCTTGCGTAATGTCGGGAATGTATTCAATTTTTGGAGCAGTGCTTTATGGTTTATGCAGTCGAAACATTGTGAGATATCAGCGTCAAGCACATACTTGGCTTTTAGGCTGACATTTTTGAAGATTGTCTCAATCGCATCATGGGCAGAACGTCCAGGTCGAAATCCGAAGGAATTTCCCTCGAATTTAGCTTCCCATTCTGGCTCAAGTGCCAGTTTTACTAGGGCTTGTAAGGCACGGTCAAACATCGTGGGTATACCAAGAGGTCGTTTCGGCTCTTCTGGCTTTTTGGTGAAAAGTGTATAATGAGATACTACTAATTGATTTCTACCGTATGGATCTTCATCTTGACAGACTGCTTAATCTACCCG
>NZ_JAEQCF010000149.1:0-6666 GCF_020738625.1 Microcoleus sp. PH2017_09_SFU_O_A | reverse complement strand
TACCTTGGGATGGCCGACCACTCAATAGCGCAGGAAGTGAACTCTTTCATTGTAGCTAAAGATGGCTTTAGTTAAGTTTGGGTAAGTTTTACGAAGCAGTTAAGGCAATATTTTTGAGAAGGAGAATTTTTTGATGCGTGCTGGCAGCGGGCTAATCCGGCAACGACAAAAAATTCAATATCTTTGAGATTTTTGCCCTCTAGCTTCTAGTGTTGGGAAACCCTGCGTTAGAATTAAGCTATATATAGACAGGCGTGCAATGTATTGTACCAGTATAAAAAATCGAGCAGGCTTTAGAAGGCGGTAGCTGTGAAACCAATTCGTTCATTAGAAGATGCTTTAAACCGCTGTCAGGCTATGGGAATGCGCTTGAGCCGCCAGCGTCGATTTATTCTAGAGCTTTTGTGGGATGCAAAAGAACACCTCTCGGCTCGCGAAATTTACGATCGCCTGAACCAACAAGCAAAGGGGATCGGTCATACTTCTGTTTATCAAAATCTGGAAGCTTTGTCGAGAGAAGGGATTATTGAGTGCATCGAACGCTCGGAGGGACGCTTGTACGGGAATGTCAGCGACTCTCACTCTCATGTCAATTGTCTGGATACGGCTCAGATTCTCGACGTTCATGTGGAATTGCCGATCGACTTGATTGAACAAATCCAACAGCAAACAGGTGTCAAAATTGTAGACTACCGGATAGATTTCTACGGATATAGATCGGCAGAGTCAGCTACGGCAGCATCAACTGCTAGCGATACGCCAAAAGCTTCGTAAATGATGAGGCAGCCACTGTTAGAAGCAAAAGGGATATTTTTGCTGTGGCTGTTGAAGGTATAAAATGATTCAAATATTGATAGTTGCTCGATCAGGCCGAGGTACGTTGTTGGGCTTTAGCCCTCTTTACACATACCTCTAAAGAGGGCTAAAGCCCAACTACGTACCTTGAAACTCAAACTCGATCGGCAAGTTGGGCGATCGGGAAATAAAATGTAGCACTAAGTAAAAAAAATAGCTCTACCCTCTATACGTATAAAGTTGGGAGAAAATCCGGGTTTAGTACCCGCTTGATTTTTTAGTCGGACCGAATCGATCGAAATTTTGTGTAGCAACATTTTCAGAACCCTGGCAAATTTATCTGTGGAGTCAAGACGAAAATCGAAGATCGAAAATTGAAAATCGCTAGACTGACGGGGCTTTCTAATGTTTTTTCAGCTAAACTGCACCGGAAGCAGTGAATAATTGTTGGATAACTGGTATGATTTACGTGCTTCTTGAGCCTAAAATACTTGGAAGCAAGCAGTGGGGCTAGACACGAACCTCACTACAAAACGCCGTAAAGGGAAAAATTGCAAGTACCTTGAAGGAAATTCTAGATCTCCTTAACAGGAGTCAGAAGCCCACATCGCAATCGATGATTTGATGTGGGAGTGTCACGGAGAGAGCGCATTACAGGACAGGCTGAAGTAATGGCGAGACGACAATCTGACCAATTCCACACACCACCCAAATACAACCCATCCCCCAAACCGACGGCACAGTTGAGTGCAGAGGCGACAGGCGATGCAAGTTCCTCCCTCACGGCGTCGCCGAGGGAGGGGAAAAGAACTTTTTGGCAGTGGCAACTGATCTGGCTGAGTCTCCTGGTGGGATTTGGAGTAACGGGTGCCGCTGCATTTCTGTGGTTGCTGACGATGCCACCGCCACCGAATTGCCAGCAACTGTCGCCATTGGCGGCGGACGGAGAGCGACTTTACTGCGCTCAGCAAGCTGCTAAATCGGGCAAGCTAGAACAGCTAGAATCGGCAATAGGACTGGTGCAGGCTTGGCCGAAAGAACACCCGCTATACTCGCAGGGCCAACATTTGATCGGGGAATGGTCGAAAGCCATGCTCGCATTTGCCAGGGCAAAAATTGAGCTGGGCGATTTGAAGGGCGCTCTGGCGATTGTGGCAAAAATTCCGAAAACCAGTCCGTCTTACCCAGAGGTACAGGATGCTGTGACTGCTTGGGAAAAAAATTGGCAGGAGGGTCAAAAACTCTACGATACAGCGCTAGCAGCTTTGAAAAGTGAGGATCTGAGGAAGGCATGGGATTACGCTCAAGCTCTGTTTAAGCTGGAAAATATTTTCTGGAGTCAGAAGCGCTACAACGAGCTGATTCAGCAAATTTCTCTGGAAAGAAACGGCTGGCAGCGCTTGCAAGAGGCTAGAAATTTGGCGCAGGAGGGAACTCCGCAAAAGTTCGCTGAGGCGATCGTCCTGGCTCGCAAAATAGACCCGCAGCTTTTTGCCCGCGGTAAAGCAGAAAAGGAAATTGAGGGCTGGAGCCGGACTTTGCTGGCAATGGCGACTAAGCGGTTGAAGGGGAAAGACCTTCCGGGGGCGATCGAGGCTGCTTCTGTGGTGCCCCAAGATTCGCCACTGTTTGCGGAAGCTCAAGATTTGATGCAGTTGGGTAGGGCTCAGGCGGTGATGTGGAACCAGTCGGTATCGACGCCACTGGCACAACATATTTTTACTTTGCTCGAAGGGCAGGGGGCTGCTAGCCAAATTGCTCCTGGCCGACCTCTGTACAAGCAGGCTCAAGTTCAAGTTGAAAGTTTACAGGTGCAGTTTCAAGATTTACTGCGGCTGCAAGTGGCAAGCACGATCGCGAGTTTCGGTCAAATCGGGGCGCTTCAGATGGCGATCGAGCAAGCGCAAACCATCGGGCCTCGTCAGCCGCGGCGGGTTCACGCTCAAACTTTGGTGGCTACTTGGCGCCGCGAAATTCAGCGGATCGAAGACCAAGCTTTTGTGAACCTGGCGAAGCAGTTGGTAGCACCGGGAACGGTTGAAGGACTTAAGGGCGGCATTGCTCAGGTACTTCTGATCTCTCAAAACCGTCCCCGCAGAGTAGAGGCGCAAACTCTCCTGGCTCAGTGGACGAAACGCATAGAAGTTATTCAAGATCAGCCTTTTTTAGATGAGGCGATCGCCCTGGCCAAGCAAGGAAAACTGACCGCGGCTATTGACAAAGCTTCGGAAATTAAGAGCGGTAGGACTCTTTACGCTAAAGCTCAGGATAATGTCTATCAGTGGGTGAGCGAACTGCAAGTTGCTCAAGATCGTCCGATTCTCGATCGAGCTGCGGAATTAGCATCTCAAGGTAGTCTGTCGGCGGCGATTAATATGGCTTCCCAAGTCGGTTACGGTAGGGCGCTGCACTCAGAGGCAGCAGGTGCGATCGGGCGCTGGAGCGCCGAACTCAGAGCCAACACTGCGCCGCCGCCGGAGCCCGCTCGCGAGTACGCGCCGGCTCCGCAACAGGAAGAGTACGCGCCGGCTCCGCAACAGGAAGAGTACGCGCCGGCTCCGCGACAGGAAGAGTACGCGCCGGCTCCGGAGCCTTACTATCCGCCCGCCAGAGAAGAGGCTCCGGCTCCGGCTCCAGAACCTTACTATCCGCCCGCCAGACAAGAGGCTCCGGCTCCGGCTCCGGAACCTTACTATCCGCCCGCGAGGGAGCCGGAACCTTACTATCCGCCCGCGAGGGAGCCGGAACCTTACTATCCGCCCGCCAGACAGGAGGCCCCAGCTCCGGCTCCAGAACCTGCTCGTCCTCCGGCTCCGGCTCCGGAACCGGCGCCTTCGATTCCTCAGCCGGCTGGACCTCCTGATGCTAATTTGATCCCCGAGTAATTGGGTTTTAGGGGAGGCGCGTCTAACATCTCACATCTAAAATATAAAATCGAGTGAGTAATTTACAACTGCTGTCGATCGATCCCGACCCCATTTTCCGACTGGGGCTGAGAGTCGCCTGCGAGCAGTATCCAGACTTGGAAGTTGTCGCAGATGTGGGCACGGGAACCGAGGCGTTGGAGGTTCTGGAAGCTCGATCGACCGCCTCTCTCTGGGCCAAGAAGCCCGTTGATTTGGTAATTTTGGCTGTTGAGAGGTTAAGTTTGCGATCGGGTCTAATACAGACGCTGGCAGTTTGTGGCGAGTTCAAAAATTTGTACCCCAACCTACCGCTGTTGCTCCTAGGTGGGCCGCTCGCACCGGATCAGTTGGGGCAGTTACAAGCTGCGGGCGCGAAGGGCTATTGTCCTAAAGATAGAGATATTTCCGAGACAATAGAAGCTATTCGCGTGGTAGCATCCAGCGGCACTTATTGGCCGACAGATACGCCAGCGAACTCTCAAATAGAGCTAAATTCAGCGACGGTTAAAACAATAGAAAATTCCGCAGCCAATCCAGAAGAAAATGCTGAGAGTCTGACAATTGATACGCCCGTACACAAAAAAATTCTGGCTTATTTTTGTGTGTCTGGATTGCGAGAAATAGATGCAGCTTTGGCAATTGTCAAAGCTGATTTGGAACAGATCAAAGTGGCAGATTCGACAGACTTAGCCACTATTTTAGATGGGATTGTAGTCAGCGGGCGCCGCCGAGAATTGCTGGCTGCTCGTTGGATTGTCAGTCAGTTATTGGAAGTCCGAGGGAAGTCGGAAGAAGTCCGAGGGGAGAAGGAAGAGTCCGAGGGGAGAAGAAAGACGGGAGAAGAAAGAGGGGAGAGTTTGTGGGATAATTCTCAGTTGCAAGTCACGAATTCCCGAGGTTCGGGTCAATCTTTGGTGCTGACAAATAATTGGCAAGGCAGCTTGTTTGACTCGGTGGCTGCTAAATTGCAGGTGGATTTGGTGAATTTGACTGGCGTGCCTTTGGAGATCGATATTTTGCGATCGACCAAAAAGCACGAATTGATGAGTTCCATCCTGCGGAAGTTACGGGAGTTGCTGGAGGAATTGCGCTTGGGGCAAGTGC
Organism: Microcoleus sp. PH2017_09_SFU_O_A; assembly: GCF_020738625.1. Classification (NCBI taxonomy): domain Bacteria; kingdom Bacillati; phylum Cyanobacteriota; class Cyanophyceae; order Oscillatoriales; family Microcoleaceae; genus Microcoleus; species Microcoleus sp. PH2017_09_SFU_O_A. The sequence continues at coordinate 1,861 of NZ_JAEQCF010000149.1, read as the reverse complement.
AGCAAACTCAATTTTCGGAAAAAATGCCTGCTATTTTGCGGGATTTGTGGGAAGCGACAATCGTAGATTTTTTTGGCAGATACTATACGCTGCAAACGGGAGAAAATCTGGTTGTTGACAGCAGTCAAACAAGCTTGAAACTACTGCCAGAAAGTCAAGGGGAAATCGCTGCTAATTTATGGGGCGGCAGCGGCGTAGAAGTGGTGCCGGTGCTGCTGGCAGATGAAACAGCAGTTGCCACGGAAATCCTTGATAAAATTCCGATGACAGTTGATTTATTTGCACATTTGCTATTTGAAATTCCCCTCACAGTTGACAATCTTTCTTGTGTTGCTGGCAGCCCGCAAGCGATGCAGCGAGCAGAAGCTTTGTTGGAAAATTTGGTAATTCAAGTTGCTAGCTCAGTGGTGCAGCCTCTGCTCAATAATTTTGCAGATATTGAGGAAATCAAGCAAACTTTTTACGATGGCAAGTTGATTTCAACACGAGAAATTGAGCGGTTTCGGAATGATTTATCGTGGAGATATCGCTGGGATAGCTATTTTGTAGAACCTAAAGCTATTTTTGAAAGCAGGTTTTGGCTGTTTGTGTTGGGCGATTCTGGAATTAAGAGAATTTCTATTTATGCTCCAAGAAATCTGGAGTTAGCACAGTTGTCTGGGTGGCAGTTGGCTTTAACTTTGGTGCTGGAAACTCGGGATGCGATCGCACCTAGGGTTCGCGCTGTTATTTCGCTGTTGGGTACTGCTGTTGTTTACGTTTTGACGCAGGTTATCGGGCGGGGAATTGGTTTGATCGGGCGGGGAATTATCCAAGGTATTGGCAATTCTTTGCAGGATAGCAAGTTTGGCAAAAATGGCTGAGGGAACAGTTGACAGTTGACAGTTGACAGTTGACAGTTGTCCGAGAAGGGTTAAAAACCGCAAAGCCTGCCAGAATTATTTCGTTTGTCCGAGGGGTGCATCTGGGTTTGGCAAATATGTTTGTAGGGGCGAAGCATGACCTCCGTGAATATGAGAGTATAACTAATAACTTATATGCGGTCATGCTTCTTCAGGCTTCAAAAACCAGAGGCACCCGAAGAGTGAACAGGACAATGTACGGGAGTGAACGGATTGAGATAAATCAGTATGATGAGAGATAATTGGTAATTGTTAATTGATGATTGATGGTATTATAGATAATGAATTAATGTTATAAGGTTGACTTTTTATGAGTATTATGATAGCGATTGATGCCGATCGCATAAACAGTTTAGATTTGTCTCCGGTGCGGACTGTTATTGAACAGTGGCTGGCCACAGGAGCGATCGCCCAAAACGAACAACAGGTACAATTTGAAATTGAGTATCCGCGCGAAGAATTAGATCCGCGAGAAATATCGGAACTTCCCGAAGTGCGGCTGTGGTTTATTCGCTTGGATGCTTGTTATCCTTGGTTGCCATTTTTGCTGGATTGGAAAGCCGGAGAATTGGCCCGGTATGCCGCGATGTTAGTGCCGCACCAATTCCACCGCACCCAAGGCATTCAGTACAATCCTGAAGCTTTGGAAATGTTTTTGATGAGCAAAATTTTTGTGTTGACTGATTGGTTGAACCAGCAGGGAATTCCGAGTAAATCGAAGTTGATGGCAATGTCGCAGATGTTTGGTTACGATTTGGATGATGCTTTTTTTGATGTCATCGTGCCTTATTCGGGTTTGTGATTTCCTGGATGAATCGGCGGTTAGTTGAAACTGGTTCCAATCACCTCGTATTTCAATTACCCGGCGGTTGAAACCGCGTCTACACAAACCAAACCCACCTCCGTGGGTTAAAGATTTTATTTGATAATTTTCCATCTCCGAATACCTTCTTCGTCCA
>NZ_JAEQCF010000148.1:0-6691 GCF_020738625.1 Microcoleus sp. PH2017_09_SFU_O_A | reverse complement strand
GGGAGGGAGATACGGCGACGTATGCTCTCTTACCCGACAATCGCACGTCCGGTTCTAACTGAGAGGGGCGGGGAATAATATCCCCCCTCGACTCAACCATGACCTTGCCATTGACACCATTCAAATGAACATTATGGAGATACGATCGTTGTGACCAATTCTCAACCAGAGGAAGTCACCTCAAGCCACTCCGTCACCGAACGATGGCGGTGTTACGCAATGCAGGAAAAATACGGCTGGCGACTGCTACGAATCAAACCGACAAAAGACTCAACCCTCAAATACTCCTGCATATTTGAAGGTGAAACCAGTTTTCCTAACTACATGGATGAAGACGAGGAGGATTAACAAATGGGCAGAAAATACATTATTTTTCGCGCTGACTGGACAGAAGAAGAAGGTGCCGAGAACAGACTTTTAGCTCACACCGGAGGGCTAACCGACATTTTGGCAGAGTATTTTGATTCATCAAATTCACCGATTCCCGAACCTGGTTATCGGCCGCTAGAGTTCCAAACTCTGACAGAATCTAAAGACACCCAAATAGCTGGTGCTGATACTCATTACCGCGTAGGCGACTGGGAAGTAATTAGAGTAGAAGAATACCAGACAGCCATCCCGAACAATGCCTTTGAGGCGATCGTGGTTTGCTACTGCAAATACTCCCCTGTTCAAACACCCTTGATACCGATGCCAAAATCTACGGTTTCAGTTGACTCCTTCGGTTCCGAGGAAAAATATCGGCAGTATCTCGAACAAACAAAGCAAGCAACAGCACTTGTTTAGAAATAATCTCGACTAGGAAGGTATGGAAATTTTCATACCTTTTTTGATTATTTGCGGTTGGCTAAAACAAAAGTGGCGATCGATCTCCCAATTCGTGCCAATTTTGCCTAGAATAGATATAACCTATGAAATAACATCTGTCATGCAAAGTTACACGATCGCAGAAGTCTGTAATCCACAGGCGACAATCTTTATTAATGATGTTTAGAGATGCTTATGCGTGTTGTAAAAATTGACCGAATAATTGCGGCTGTGGCAAGGGTTTACCATCAGCTACGGTCGATTCAGTGAGAAGTTCCAAAACCTCGCGGGCATTTTTTAATGCGTCTTCGTAAGTATCCCCGTGGGTATGACAATAGTCTCCCCATTCGGGAAAACTAACGACATAGCAGCTATCCTCATCTGACCACTGAATAATAATGGTGTAATGACTGTCTTCATGTAGGTTAGGCGTAGGCAGGAAGTGGCTCATAAACAAGTTGCATGAGTTTTTCTGAGGGAACGGTTTCCATTGCATAGGTATTGCCTTGAGCATCCGCAAAATCTACTAGATAAGCGCGATCGTTAAAGCTCATCAGAATCGTGCCAACTTGTCCAGGTCGGAGCAAAATTGGCTCAGAGGTTTCTTTATGGATTGCCTGAATTCCTTCGGTTAAGGCAACAACATCATACTCGTGTAACGTCATCATAGTATCCTCACTTATTGACAGGATAGGTATTAGTTAACCTAGGAAAGTCTTCATCGGTGCGAATCATCCAACATGACAGCACCCAAGAGCTTCCAGTTTCTGTAGTCATGAAAAATTTGACATCATACTGGGTTCCATAGTTGTCTGTTTTATAAATTTCTGCCTCCTGATTGACCGCACATTCTAATAAAGCGACTTCTAAAATAGCTTTATTTTCTAGTGTAATTCCCAATCGATTTCTAAACAGGATGGCTTTATCTTTTCCTTTGGGATGCTGCATATTTAGTGAGTATCGCTCAAGCTTGTCGCCAAGCAGTGCTTTCTCTCCGTTGGGTAGTTTCATCTGTTGAAATGGTATAAGTCACTTGGCTGGACATGAATCAAGCTGGCGTCTCCTCCATTTTTCATTTTTCATTCTCAATTTTTAATTGTAACGCCTCACATTCCACCGCCAACGAAATACCCAACTCTGTCGCCAGCGCTAACGCTTGCTGACAATACTGCCGCGCCATCTCAACCTCGCCCAAGCCTTGATGCAGTTCTGCCAAATTTTTCAGGACTTCAGCTTTACCTGCTAAATCACAAATCTCACAAAAAATTACCAATGCCACGTGCAAATTTTTCAGCGCATCTGAATACTGCTCTAGTTTAATTTGAGAGTTTCCCAAATTGCATAGGGCACCACCTTCTCCGCGACGATCACTAATATCATGAGCAATAGTTAGCCATTGCTGAGTGTAGTTAACTGCCTGCTGATATTTGGCTAGAGCATGATAGACAAGCCCTAAGTTTCCCAGGGCATTACCTTCTCCTCGACGATCACCGATGCTATGCTTGATCATCAAAGATTGCTCAGTGTGGTCAATCGCTTGCTGATACTTACCTAGACAATGATAAGCAAGTCCTAGCCCGCCCAAGGCATTACTTTCTCCTCGGTAATCGCCAATCTTACGGGAAATCGTCAACCATTGTTGAGCATACTCAATCGCTTGTTGATAATCGCCCAACCTACGGCAAGTGAGTCCTAATCCACCCAAGGCGTTACCTTCTCCCAAAAAATCGTTAACTTTACGAGCTATTGTTAGACTTTGTTGATAAAAATATATTGCCTGAGAGTATTTAGACATATGAAAATTGTAATTTCCTAGCATTAGGTAACAAGTTATATCTGTGTCAGGAGTTACTTTGTTGAGTAGTTTCAGGCATGATTTTTCTCCATCTTTGTAGTAGCTCCAAAACTCTAGTTGTCTAGGAATATGAACTTTTGAAAAAAATTCTAAAGGTGTTAAGAGAATTTTTCTAGCCTCTTCCCAATTTCTGATTTCGCAGTAATGGTCAAACGCTTCCAGATAACCACGCACGGTTTCCAATTTGGGTGCATTAGGTGAAGGTTTGTAGGCAGTCAGCCATAGATCGGCTGCTTGACGTTCGGCAGATGTCCAGACCACTGTATCGGCTTTCAGCAGCTCGTAGGCGACGGAGCAAATCAAATTGTGTTGGCGAATATCAGTGCCTTCTTTTTCAATCAAAGCCCGATCGCCCAAAACTCGATAAGCCACTTTTTGCTGTTGAGACGATCGATCGCCAATCATCGCCAACCAAAACTTTTTGGGAACCGGGCGACGATACACCGCACTGCGGCAGAGCAAATCCAGAGCATCCGCAGGGAGTTGTTCTAAGGATTTCTTGATGCGTTCTCGGACTTTGCGATCGAGGGCTTCGTTGTATTCCGTTTCATCCAAGCGAGTCGCTTGTAGTTCCCTCGCAACTTGCTCAAATTCTGGTTGATAAATTTGCCAATAGCCGGAAACATTGCCTGCAAATTCCTGCAAAATATCTTCAGCAATCACCTTCAAAACCAGCGGATGACCTTCATATATCTTGGCGATGCGGGTGAGGATATCTTGGTTAGAAGGTTCAACAATTACCCCGCGTTTGGCAAAGAATTCCAGTTGTTCTAGCTGCAACAGCCCATTCAGTCGGTATTCTGCCCAAGTATTCGGGTAGCGATCGCTAAATTCAACCAGTTCCGTGGGAAGCGCTTGCGCCGTCAATACCAAACGGCTGACAACATTGGAATCGGTAAGGAAACGCTGAAGAAAATTTGCCCAATAAGCATCAACAAATTCAGTCGGCTGTTCGGGATTTAGCAAGCGTTCCAACGAATCGATTTGAATCCAGTAGGAATGAGATTGCAGCTTTTGCAAGAGTCGTTTCGATAACCGATCGGGATTATTCCGTTCCTGGGGATCGAGTTCGCGATCGCCCAATTTAGCTAACAATTCAGCAGCAACAGAGGCAAAATCTGGGCTTTGTCCCTCCAAAATTTCCAGATAAATCCATTGAAACGATCGCTCTTTCTCCCAGGTTTTACTAGCTAGACATTCTCCCAGCGTCGTTTTGCCAATCCCAGAAATGCCCTTAATCCACAACAAGCGAGTCTGTCCTTGCAATTTTGGCAGAAGTTCTTCAACGATCGATTCACGTCCCACCCAAGTTTGCGGATTGTAGGTCGATGGCATCGGTGGCTTCATCACCATATCGCCTGATTTCAGCCGTTTCTCCAGTGCGCCTTTAAAACTTGTTTTGCTGACCTTCTCTCCTAAAGCTGTAGAAAGCAAGTCCCACAACTTCTTGCCTTCATTTTTGATGTGTTGAGGGGCATAGCCTTCCATGCTCTCGTAGCCTTTGTCTGCCAGAGACTCGCACAAAATCATGCGCTGAATATCCGTTAAAGGATTGCCAGCATGAGCAAATAACACTCGATCGGCGACTTGAATAAGGTCTTCTGGGGTCATGAGTTCACGCAAGATTGTGAGGAAGCATTATTGTCTCAATAATAACCTTACTTTTTCGGAATTTTTCGTAACGACATAACTGGAGCGGGTTGCAAGAATTGGGTCATGAACTTCATTTAGAGGCTACTTCAATGAATCAACAACAGCCCACATCAATCCAACACACTGTTTTGCCGATTGTGCCGATCGACATCCAGCCCATTGTGGAGCATGGCGAATCACCGACGGCGATTATTCTGTCGATCGCGATTCTGAGTTCGACACTGATCGGCAGCATCACCGGATTAGTGCGCGTCATTTTAATGACCAAACCTCGCCGTTAGACTGAATTGAGCGATCGTATTTCTCGAAAAGTGCGATCGCTCAGAGTTTAATTAAAAAAAATTAGAAAGACAAGTAACAATCGCAGTTTCAATAACTACGGTAGCGGGCGTTGACGAATTTGATCGCGCTCCACCACCGTAAACCGTTCCTCAAATTGCAATCCTTCAATCTGTAATAAATTTAACAATATTGATGCTGGTTCTTCCGGCGTGTGAGGACGAAACCGCAAATAAATGACACCTTTTGGCGATCGCATCCGCAAGCGATAAATGAGTTCACCGTAATCGCGATCGAACGTCAAAATCACCCGTTGCTCATCCGTCGCACGAGCCAAAACATCCGCATCCTCAATTCGGGCGAGAATCCTCGGTAACAGAAGCGACTTCCAGATCCGCTTGTCGTAGCAGTCGTACACTCTGAAGAGGAAAGTTTTCATTTGCCAGAAACCGCATTAACTTGCCTCAGCAAAGAGTAGAGGCGTGTAAAATACGTCTTCTTTGAGGCATTCCGCAGCGAAGGCAAATACAGCTTGGATAGATTCATGATTAAGCGTTGGGTAGTTTTCTAGAACTTGTTGCTCAGTCCAACCTTCTGAAAATAGCCCTAAAACGAACTCCACGGATATTCGTGTCCCCTTAATTACAGGCTTTCCAAGCAGAATTTTAGGATTTGAGTGAATGTATGTTTTCCAGTTCATAGCCAGCTTGCCTCTACGGAGTCTGCATCTATTTTGAAACGTTTCTCTCTAGCTTACTTCATTTATCGTCTCAAACTCACGCCCCGATCGAATTGTGCGATCGGCACTTCCAGCTCAAAACTCTCTAAAGTATTATTTGTAGGCTAGGCGCAGGCAGGAAGTGTCTCATAAACGAGTTCCATGAGTTGTTCTGAAGCAACGGTATCAGAGATTATGACGTGAGACTTCTGCTGTTTGAGCTAAAAATTCTTGATAAGCCGATTCATCTCCAAAAGAGTCGATCGACACCTGAGCGTTTGGCATCGGTATCAGCGGAGTTTCGACGGGGACATATTTGCAGTATCCAACTACAATCATCTCAAATTCGTTATTAGGTATTGCTGTCGGGTACTCTTCCACCCTCACCACTTCCCAGTCTCCTGTACGGTAGTGGGTGCTAGAAGCGGAACCGTCAGCGCTGTGAAACTCCAGCAATCTGTACCCTTAAAAATGCAATCCCGCTTGAGAAGCGAACTCAAGCCAACTACTGTAAAGCAGAGCTAGCTCTCATTTACTTTGCATATCGTAATTATCAAGAAAACCTATACTTTTTCTTGATGGCTTTGTGCTGCTCCCCATCCGTTTAACATCAATACTTAAATACATATGAGCTTATCTGCACTCCGCGAAAACTTTTGTTACAATATGTAAGCTGTTACAAATCGTAACTTATGCTGGTTTCTATTTTAATAATTGACGTTGCCCTCGTTGCCTGGTCATTGCATCTAATGCAAGAGGCGATCGCGCAACGAGAATTTTCACTAATCCTAGCCGGCACCCTAGTTGCGGTTTCAGCCGCAGCCCTGGTAGTCGTCTACTTCCTCATGGGGTCTTGTTTGAGCCATTTAACCGAAATATCCCAGCACACCTACTAAATCGTAGTAGCGATCGACAAATTGTCAAAAAGCGAGGAATTTTTTTGAAAAAAAAGCCAAAAGCCTTGCCTGTCCAAGGCTCCAAACTATTTTCTCAAAAAGGCTTGACAAATATCGGTCAGTTAAGGCATGATTGAGAGCGCGAAAAGAAAGGGGAATTAGCTCAGTTGGTAGAGCACTACAATGGCATTGTAGGGGTCAGCGGTTCGAGCCCGCTATTCTCCATAAGTCAAGATTAGAGGGCGGTTGAAACCGCGTCTACACAAACGAAGTCCGCCTCCGCGGACTGAAGAGAATAACATAATCTTCACAGCGTATTCTTCAACGCACTTGGAGTGGGTTTTGTCTGTATACACGCGGTTTCAACCGCGAGCGTATTCTTAAATTCGATCGGTATGCCTCTAATCATTAATTTATTGGACAAGACTGGACAATGCGTACATGGCGATCCATAATACTAATATGGCAAAGTACGTGAAACCA
>NZ_JAEQCF010000020.1:0-64529 GCF_020738625.1 Microcoleus sp. PH2017_09_SFU_O_A | reverse complement strand
TGTAAGGCTAACACTGCATAATTTCAGCCCAAAAGCGTTTGGCTTCCAAGTTTTCACAACTGATAAAAAAATCCGACCCACATCTGCGGAATGTGGGCTTTAAGGGCGATTTATCTATCTTTCTCATCTCTCCACACACAAAAACCGGGCAACTTCACAGCTACCCGGCAATCTAAACTTTAGACTTCAGATAAATCTAAAATCTTCAACCTAAAATTATTAAACAGCGACAGTCTTCTTAGCAGAAGAGCTCAATTCGCCCTTTGCATACTTAGCTGCAAAATCATCCAAAGACATTTGCTTGATCTTTGTACCGTGACCGGCGCAACCGAAAGAGTTGTAGCGATCGCTACAAACCTTCTGCATATACTTGATCGACGGCTTCAAGAAGTGGCGGGGATCGAACTCATCTGGCTTAGCAAACAAAGCTTCGCGCACCGCAGCGGTAATCGCCAAACGGTTGTCAGTGTCGATGTTGATCTTGCGAACGCCGCACTTGATGCCTTTTTGAATTTCTTCGACAGGTACGCCGTAGGTTTCGCGGATAGTGCCGCCGTTGCTGTTGATGATTTCCAGCAATTCTTGGGGTACAGAAGATGAACCGTGCATTACCAAGTGAGTATTTGGCAGGCGGCGGTGAATTTCTTCGATGCGGCTGATTGCCAAAATTTCGCCAGTCGGTTTGCGGGTGAATTTGTAAGCGCCGTGGGAAGTGCCGATCGCCACTGCGAGAGCATCAACGCCGGTTTGCTCGACGAAATTAACAGCTTCTTCAGGATCTGTCAGCAATTGATCGTGGGAAAGCGCGCCTTCAAAGCCGTGGCCGTCTTCTGCTTCGCCCATCCCTGTTTCCAGAGAACCCAAGCAACCCAGTTCGCCTTCAACGCTAACGCCGATCGAATGAGCAACTTTCACCACTTCGCGAGTAACTTCAACGTTGTACTCGTAGCTGGCGGGAGTCTTAGCATCGCCTTCCAAAGAACCGTCCATCATTACGCTGGTGAAACCTTGGCGCATGGCAGAATAGCAAGTGCCGGGGGCATTGCCGTGGTCTTGGTGCATGGAGATGGGGATGTGAGGATAGGTTTCAACTGCTGCCAAAATCAAGTGGCGCAGGAAATTTTCGCCAGCGTAGGAACGAGCGCCGCGAGAAGCTTGCAGGATCACAGGGCTGTTGGTTTCGTCAGCAGCGCGCATGATCGCTTGGATTTGCTCCATGTTGTTGACGTTGTAAGCCGGTAGGCCGTAACCATTTTCAGCCGCGTGGTCGAGCAGCAGTCGCATAGGTACAAGCGCCATAGATATTCCTCCTAATTATTTGTGTTTCTGGACAGTGGATTTTGAACAAGCTGAATTCTTACGATAATCTTAAGACAATTTGTTGCCGATCGCGCATTATGTTTCCAGATTTCAATTTAGGCTTAAAAAATCCACATTGCCCAAAACTAAATTCGGGGCAATCCCGCTGGGATTGCCCCGAATTCGTGATGAAAGCTAGATTTTATTCTGCTTTCTACTTTTTACGTTCTGTCTGAAAAATGGGTCGCCCGGGATTTGAACCCGAGACCAATCGGTTAAAAGCCGAATGCTCTACCGCTGAGCTAGCGACCCGCGAAAACATTGTTACCGCACACAATTTCTAATAGTAGCACCCATCATTTCAAATAGCAAGTGTTTTTCAAAAAAAAGTTGCAGTCATGCGAACCAGCATCTCGCAAGTCGCTCCCGGCTGCAAATAAATCAAGTGTTCGCCAGTATTGAGGGCATTTCTAGGAGCCGTCCAAGGTTCCAAACAGTAAAAATCCTTGCCTTTCAAAGTCCAGAAAACCAACTTCCCATAGCTGGAGTTGTAACTGACGGTGAGCCGCAAGCCGCGGGCCTCGTCAGTTACAGTAGCAGCAAGACCTGTCAGTTCGTCAAAGGAAACATCTATTTCGTCGAGAGTCGGGTCAAAAACCCCTGTGAAATAACCTTTCTTGTGAGTGTGGTGATCTCTGTACTGCATCCCGGGAATCTCAAAGCGCAGATTTGTCTTGTCGGGTGCTAAAAAGTAAGGATGCAAGCCGCTAGCAAAGGGCATTGGTTCGTCACCAAGATTGGTGTATTCCTGCACAATTTCCAAAGAATTGCCTTTAATTTGATAAGTAAAAGCTAATTGGAAATCAAAGGGATAAACAGTCTGGGTTTTCTCGCTGCTTTTGAGCACTAGGGTAAGAGCCGCGCAACCCTCGGTAAATTGTTCCGTCGCCGTCCAAGGCAAGTCGCGAGCAAAGCCGTGCTGTTTGAGCTGCCGCTCCACTCCCTTGTGGGTGTAAGTGTCGTCGGGGAGATTGCCACAGATGGGAAACAAGATGGGAATCCCGCCGCGTACAGTCCGATCGGGATTGGCGAACCGTTCCGCGTCCAAGTAAAACATTTCTTTGCCTTCAACCAGCCAGCTAGTGGCAATACCGCCCCGTTCCGGCACAACTTCTAGGGTAGAGTTTGCGGTTTCGTCGGAGAGGATATAGGTTTTGTACTGCTTTTGCTTCAGCGCGATCGCAAACACATTTGTCATTGTTAGTAGGTCGTCGATCATTGGTTGTTAGTAAATCGGTCGTTATTAATTGGTCGCTGGTAGTTGATTTTCGCCCATCAATTAAAATCAGACTATTCATTACTCCAATCCTCTTCCTTCTAGGTAGAGGTCGCTCTCAAACTGTCAAGCGGTCAACTGTCAACTGTCAACTGTTGAACTCCCTTTTGCTGCCCCTGTATCCTCCCTCGGACTCCCACTGGCCGTCCCCACGTTCGCAGCTATAGGAGGCAGGGCGAGCCGCAGCGAGCCGCGATCGCTGCTTTTGCCGGGAACGACTCTGTTTGTCGGCTGCTCTTTGAGTGCGACTTTGAAAGATACATCGCCAGTTGGGGGAATATAGCTTTGGGGACTGAGTACCCCTCCCGAACTCGGAGATGGGGGCGAAATAAACGGTTCTTTGATGAATGGTTCTTTGGTAAACGGATCTGGTTCCCGGCTGGGATTTTCAGGTTTAGTGCGATAGACGCGCGATGGCAAATCTTGACTCGGAGGCGGGTTCGACGACCTAGCAGGCCCTGCCCCGTTCTGGAAAACTGAGGAGTTGTCCGGCTGTTTGGGCAAAGCCGGTACAGCGGGCAAAATCGGAGTAGGTTTGGGTTGTCCTGGGCCTGGCAGATTGGTTTCTCCTGTCAGGGGGACTGGGGAAGCCGACCCGGGCCCGTAGGTACCGCTTTTTGGTGCTCCTGGCAAGGTCGAATTTGGAGTTTTTGGTGCCAATCCTGGGTTGATTGGGGCCTCTAGAACCACAGAAGAGCGCATCGGTCGATCGAATATACTAGAAATTTGTTCGACGCGTTTGAGGATGCGATCGCCCGCTGCTCCATTCACCACTTTCGGCTGAAACTTTTTCACCTCCACAGGCAAAAATTCTACCTTCATATTCCTGTCTTTGAGCGATACTTTCAGGACTGCGGTATCGTAATCGCTGCGAGCATTCGCGCCGAATATAAAATTACCCAACGAGTAAACAATCGGGCGACCCTTGTAAACTTCGGCACCTTGTAGGACATGGGGGTGGTGTCCCACTACCAAATCTGCACCTTGATCGATCGTGAACCGAGCCAAATCTATCTGCCAGTCCCCGGGATAATCTGCCAATTCGACTCCCCAGTGGTAATTAACAATAATCCAGTCTACCTGACCTTTGAGAGCTCGAATATCCTCTGCCACCCGATTGTTACGCCGGGGGTTGGTGCCAGCCTTACCTTGGTCGGCAGCATGAAGGTCAGCATCGTAATAACCGAGGTACGCGATCCGCTGACCCTTAACCTCAATAATATCTGGACGCCTTGCTTCTTTGATATCTCTACCGGCTCCCAGATGCCCTATACCAGCATTATTTAGAGTATTTATAGTTTCCACCAGCCCCGGTTCCTCGTAATCCATAGCGTGGCTGTTTGCCAGATTGACAATATCCACTCCTCCTGCTGTTAATACTTTCACCGATTCTGGATCGGCTTTAAAATTTAATTGTTTTTTGCCAGAACCCAAGGTAGAGCGAGTCAGGGGGTTTTCTAGATTAACCATCGATACATCTGCTTGCCGGTACTCGTCCATATTGGCAAAAGCCCAATGGTAATCGTTGCCAGCAGATGCGGCGATCGCATCCGATAGATTCACATTTCCTCCGAACATCAGCGTTACGGTGGGGTCGTAGGGATTAGCAACCTGCTTTTGTTGCACTACAGGTACTAATTCTAAGGCCGCTTGCACCGCATCCGGACGTTTGGGAGGCGGCCCCGACATTACCGCAGCTTGCTGGTAAGGGGAGGCTGGAGACATTAGCCGTAGGGCTACAGCCTCGTGGTAGCTCAGCCAACACCCTAAAATAAATGATGCCAGTGCCGAGCCCACTAGCAGCAGAGAACGATATGTTTTAAATTTAACCCAATCGACGACTAATAGGGAACGGTAACGCCGCTGGTTGCGGTTTGCCGGAGTCACTATTCGGACTGACTGTTTCCAGAGAATCTCTGGTTCCCCAGCCAAGCGCGCGTGAATTCGCACTCCTTCTACTGCTGGCGAGTTGAGTCTCCAGAGTTGGTGACAAATAAATTTAACTAAGCCTTCGCGGAGAGTGCTCCCCAGTAATGTATTCTCTGGTGCAAATCCGCGTTGGAATTCTACTAGGATTTGGACGCAGCCGGCTTGAGCCTGTTCGACGCGGGCATAAATCCCTTCGGGTCGCAGCAAGCTGTCAATCCAGTAATTCAGGGCCTGAAAGTTGCCCGATCGCGCTAGCTCCAAGATAGACGGCTGCGACCAATTTTCTGCATATACCATCAATTAGCCTCCTTAACACGTTCGAGCGATGACTTCAATTTGTTTTGAACGGAACTACAATTTTTTTAGCTTAACCGCCACTTCGCTGCCCGTTTTGAAGCTAGTTGTTGGTCGCCACCATTTTTTACATTTAGGTGATGCTTGCTGTCAGTGATTTTTATCACATTTTGGTATCTGGATTGTAGATTTTTGATTTTTGATTGGAGATTTGACATTTGAGATCGATTGAAATACTCACCGACCGTCGCGGACGGTGATTCTTGACGCTTCACCGACTGATGCTACCGGAGTAGTCTTACTCTGTCTCTGCGCCCATTTAGAGTCGTGGCGATTCCCCATCCCGACTTGCTCTATATTTTTAGCAGCATTTTCGTCTCTATCTTGCTCAGTGCCACAACTCAGACAAAGCACTGAACGAATAGATAAATCTATTTTGCCCCATTTGAAGCCACAGTCTGAACAAACTTGGCTAGTCGGTTCCCATCTACTAACTACTTTAAACTCCCTGCCAAACTTCTCAGACTTGGCCTCACAGAGAGTCCTAAACTCCCTCCACCCTTGCAAGCTAATCGCTCTGGAAAGCCTCCGATTCTTGACCATTCCCGACACGTTCAAATCTTCCAAAACAATCACTTGGTTTTCGTTGACTATTTTGGTTGATAATTTGTGCAGAAAATCTTTACGGGTATCAGCAATTCGGTTGTGCAGCTTGGCGATTTTGATTCGAGTTATATTTCTCCTCCTAGAATCTTTGGGTTGACGGGCTAACTTACGCTGTAGTTTGCGAACTCTTCGGTCTAGCTTTTTATAGCTAGGGCTTTGGGCTTTTTCGCCATTGCTCATCACCGCAAAGGTCTTAACCCCTAAGTCTATCCCAATACTAGGATTTTTCGCCTCAATCTGAGTTGGTTGAATCTCTACTACAAAGCTCAGAAAATACCGATTAGCACAGTCTTTGATGACTGTAACAGAACTAGGTTCTGATGGTAATTCTCGTGACCAAACGGGTTTGACAATACCAATCTTGGCTAGATAGACACCATCACCTTTGAGCGAGAATCCATAGCGAGTGAGTCTTGCCGATTGACTATTCGTCCTCTTTTTGAATTTAGGATAGCCAATTTTACGACCTTTCCGCTTTCCTTTACCGGAGTTGAAAAAGTTCTTGAAAGCCGTTTCTAAATCCGCTACAGATTGTTGCAACGGGATGTTTGATACTTCACTTAACCAAGCTCTTTTTTCAGTCTGTTTTGCCTGAGTAATTACTACTTTTTGAAGTTCGGCAGATTTGGGTTTCTTTTCAGACTGTTTAGAAAGGGCAAGAGCATCATTCCAAACTACCCGAACACAACCAAACAATTGAGCCAATTTCTGTCGTTGTTGGTCGGTTGGATAGAATCTGTATTGATACCTTGCTTTCATTGTTTTCGGTTCTTTACTTTGTTCTATTATACTACAATACCGTTTACTTAAGAGCGCCATGGGGGTAAAACCCTATGAGAAATAGATACGGAGATTGCTTCGTTCCTCGCAATGACCATCTTAAGTAAACCGTATTGTATTATACTAGGTTTTACTGATAGAATTAGGAAGATTCAAAGAAAATTAAAGCCGTCCTAGAAGGACGGGGCTTGTTACCCGCTTTTTTGGTCAAGGGATAATTGAAGTTGAGATTTTCCAATTTTAGCGGTAATTGCGGGCGATCGCGATCGGCAAAACAGATGCTGCTAGGGGTGCGAACTCGTACAAGGCGAGTCAACAACCCGCTAAGTAGTATTCAATCTGCTGGCGAGCGAGTCAGTTCGATTTATGGTTTACAATTCGGGAAATTTTCGTTCTCTAACTTCTAGGGAATAATCTTGGACGGCTTGGGTAATTGTCGATCGCAAATTGACGTAAGCTTTCGCAAAAGGCGGTTGTTTTTCGGAAAGTCCCAACAAATCGGAAGTAACCAAAACTTGTCCGTCGCAGTGTGCCCCCGCACCGATACCAATGGTGGGAATAGTTAATTTTTGGGTAATTTGAGCAGCTAAGTCTGGGGGAATGTGTTCTAGGACGATCGCAAAGGCACCGGCTTCTTGAAGTGCGATCGACTCGGCTTTGATGCGATCGGCAGATTCGGCTGTTTTGCCTTGTTTTTTGTAACCGAGTTGGTGTACCGACTGGGGAGTTAAACCAACGTGACCCATCACCGGAATCCCGGCGGATGTTAGCTGCAAAACGGTAGCCGCCATTGCTGGATATCCGCCCTCCAATTTTACAGCTTGAGCGCCAGTTTCTTTCAAAACTCTCCCGGCCGAGTGCATGGCTTGCTGGGGACTTTCCTGGTAAGTCAAAAACGGCAAATCCACAACAACTAATGCTTGCTTGACTGCGCGACGGACTGCTTTAGCGTGGTGCAGCATTTCATCGAGGGTTAGCGGTAGCGTAGTTTCGTAGCCCAATATTGGCATGGCGAGGGAATCGCCGACTAGGATGATGTCAGTGCCTGCTTGGTCGAGTAGTTGGGCGATCGCATAATCATAACCGGTCAGCGCCACAATTCGACGCCCTTGCTGTTTCCACTGAATCAGTTGATGTGTAGTTACTGCCATTTTATTGCAAAAATATATAGCCTTTTTTAGATTGATGAGGTACTATGCGGCATTGGGCATTGGGCATTGGGCATTGGGCATCGGGCATCGGGCATACCTCACTTTTTTGAGAACCGCTATAGCCTTTTTTAGATAGATGAGATATCAATACTTCGGACAGTTTTAGGCACGATTGAATATTTAAAACCCATACTAGCTATTGCTTGGACTATTTTTTCAAACTTTAAGTTTAGCCTTCAGGCAAGAAAAAAAGATTAAAAATGCCAAGGCTTGTGCTGTAAAGATTACAGAGGCTTTAAAAAATTGTCCGAAGTATTAAGGTATGTCTGGCAATTGCTAATTGCTAATGGGGAGGAAAGGTTTTGAACCACAAGTTTTTCGGTGATTGCCGATTACCTTTTTATCTGAGTAGCGATTAGCGATTAGCGATTAGCGATTAGCGAATCGTACCTCATATTTCGATCGAACTGCTATATGAATTGTCGATCGCCAATTTTTGCCTAGTCTCGCTCGAACGCCTCGCAGCATCCGCTAATTTCAAAGCGTACAAACTACTGGTATTCTTGACGTACAACGGCGTACCGTTTAACAAACAGTCTAACACCATATCCGTATCCTTAGCAAACAAACCGCGCCGCGTTCCTACTGCGATCGCCTGCCGAGTTTCTCCCTGAATCAATTGACCGGATTCGGGAGTAAAAATCAGCGTTCCTGCTTCTCCGTAGATGGTAAAAATGTTTTCCGACTGCCAAAAAGTCTCTCCTTTTCCATAAACAGCTTCAGCGACAACGCCATTGGTAAAGCGTAACTGTGCGTTGCACAAACAAGCTTT
This sequence comes from Microcoleus sp. PH2017_09_SFU_O_A, assembly GCF_020738625.1. Taxonomy (NCBI): domain Bacteria; kingdom Bacillati; phylum Cyanobacteriota; class Cyanophyceae; order Oscillatoriales; family Microcoleaceae; genus Microcoleus; species Microcoleus sp. PH2017_09_SFU_O_A. The sequence continues at coordinate 56,242 of NZ_JAEQCF010000020.1, read as the reverse complement.
GTAGAAATCCGGCTGAGTGTCCCAAAATTGAGTTTGACAGTTAACGGTTCCGACTTCTCCGAACAAATCAGTAAATCGGTGAAGTCGAGAAATTGCCCCGATTAAGGGAAAGCCAAATAGGGAATGCTGAAAAGTCCAGCGCTGCGGTACGGTACGCTGAGGGGTAATAGTAATGTAGCGGGCATAAAAAACTTTACCGATTAATGGTAAGGATTCTTTGATTGCTTGATGCAAACCGCCTAACAGTTCGATGTGTTCGATGTGGAGGAGTTTTTGCTTTTGGGCGGCAAGGGCGATCGCCCTTTCGGCCTCAGACACATCTAAAGATAGAGGATATTCGACCACAACGTGCTTGTCATTTTCCAACGCCGCCAGGACGATCGCCCCATGATCGCGGTTCACTGTACAGACAATTACCAAATCTAAATCATCTCTTTCTACCAACTTGCGCCAAGAAACCTCAGCCTCGGCGCCGAATGTTTGACAAAATGCTGCGGTTTTATCCGGGTTGCGGCCCGCGACTGTTACTAAGTGCGATCGGGCGTCAGCTACCAACGTCTCGGCCCTCAACTTAGCCGCAAAACCAGTACCCACAATCCCCACGCGAATAGGAGAATTTACTTTAAAACCAATGCCAGTATTGATTTGAGTCATAGGATTTTAGATTTTAGATTTTAGATTTTAGTATAGTTAAAGACTTGCAGTGCAGGAGCCCAGAGTTCCATCGTGCAGATTTTAGGCTGTGGTGCGATTTAGGCGGGCTTTGAGCACCCAAGTCTGGTGCGATATATCGCAACCGCCACATCGGTGAGGACATAAATAATCTCATGAATAGAGCCGATACCCTTTAAGCATAAATGGTTTGATTCCCGTAGTGTGCAACTGTCCACTGTGCAACTGTCCACTGTCCACTGTGCAACTGTCCACTGAGGGCGGGCACGGCGGGGCACCGCCCCTACCAACTGTCAACTGTCAACTGTCAACTGTCAACTGTCAACTGTCAACTGTCAACTGTCCATGGCTGCGGGGACAAATTCCAGCAAGTCTGGCTGAAAGTCGATGACACACCCCATAGCAAAAATCGGATTTTTTGGTTGTCGGGTTCAAAATAGGATTTTTTTCTGCAACCGGGTTATTTGGCGTAAGTCTTGCGGCAACAGTATCACAAGGCTGAGCGCAACATAGGTATAAGTAATCAAGATGAAATTAGAAAAAGTTATAACTAATCCCATTCAAATCTTTTGTAAATAAGTGTTGCAACCTTACTTCTTTCCCCTACTATCATAAAGGGAACGAACCTAAGAGCTCACCTCAAAGCTGATAGAGCCTTGAAGTTTGCATTAGGAAAACTTATCAATATTGTTGAATTTTTGAGAGGATTAGTGCATGGCAACTTACAAAGTTACCCTCATCAGCGAAGCCGAAGGAATCAACCAGACCATTGACGTTGATGACGATACTTACATTCTTGATGCTGCCGAAGAAGCAGGACTCGACCTCCCGTATTCTTGCCGCGCTGGAGCTTGCTCCACCTGCGCTGGCAAAATTACTGCTGGCGAAATTGACCAATCTGACCAATCTTTCTTGGATGATGACCAAATCGAGGCCGGATTTGTTCTGACCTGCGTCGCTTATCCTAAGTCTGATTGTACGATCGAAACTCACCAAGAAGAATCCCTCTACTAAGAAAGGATTCACAGGCGCGGTGCGCTAATTAACCCGGTTTCTTGTTTGCGTAATTGAGCTGTTTCAGCTTAATTACGTTAAGAAACTGGGTTTTTGTATGGAAAGATGGCGACAAAGATCCGACGTGCGGTTAGAAACCGCGTCTATACAAAAAATGTCCGCAGCAGACGTACGGTTAGAAACCGTGTCTATACAAACGATGTCCGCAGCAGACGTACGGTTAGAAACCGCGTCTATACAAACGATGTCCGCCTCCGCGGACTGAAGAAAGAAGATAACGTAATTTTAACCGGCCACTCTTCAACCCACGCACCATCCGGGTTTTGTTTGTCTAGACGCGGTTTCAACCGCCGAATCTTATGCCGAATCTGATGCTATTCCCGCCAAAATGTAATGGAATCGTTGAGGGGCACAACTTGAGCGCCGGGAAAATAAAAACTCAGAATACGATCGCCATTCCAGCCCAAATTAGCTAAATTGTAAGAACCAGTTTGACTCATTCCCACGCCGTGTCCGAAACCGCCTCCGACAAAAGCATAGCCGTTAAGAGTTTTGTCAGGATTGTAAATTGGATCTAGATAAAACAGCGTGCTAATCGGCGGATAAAAAGCATTGCGAATCTCATCTTTGTCAATATCGATGGGGCCCAAATCAGTTTGTACCTTCATTTGCAAAACTCGACCAGCCGCCGACCTTTCCACCACTTCAACTTTGGTGAGAGTTTTAAAATTAGCTAGCGGGTGCTTTTTCTTCTGAAGATACTGCCGCAGAAATCCACCAATTGATGTCAGTGAGACTTCTTCGCGCCAGCGGAAGGTTTCTTCTTTTTCCTCATTAAAGCCTGCTTTGAGAGTCATAAAGCGGCGGAAGTTGGTTTCGTCAGACAAGCTCTGCTTTGTCAAGTCCCAGAGGTTTTTGGGGGAATCGACGATCGATCGCAAATATGGACGTTCCGGGCCGTGCCACACATCGCCAAAAGTCGCCGTTACGCCGCCGCTAGACGCTGAATAGAGCGCGTCTACGAGCTGATTTTCGTAAGTTAGGACTAAACCTGCTGTTTGGGCGATCGCGCGATCGCTTTGCGGGAAAACCTCCGTCAAACCTTTATAAACTTGACAGTTAACATCAGCGCACAACTCGTAATTATCCACAGCAAACCGGCGCAAATTTCTCAGCGCATAAGTTCTCGCCAAAATAGTTTGAGCGACAATCGAAGCGTAGGGCGCAAAAGCGCCAATTTCGTGAGGAACAACACCGCGCAAATAAGTTTCCGTCGGTACTTCATTGACTAAAGTATAAGTACCGTAAGCATTTTTTTGCAAGTGCAAACTGCCACCATAACGGCTAGTTTGTTGAATAGCTTTTTCTGGATCTGTAGCTGTCGCTTCTTGGGTAGTTTGTTCCAATACCTCAATTACATTTTTACCAGCCGTGACATCCAACTCATTGCGGTTGAAACGAAAGCCATTTAAAAGCCAAAAAGCCTGGGGTATTTGTTTAAAAACTTTAGTATCTAAAAAAGCTGTTCTGTTACCTTGAGCTTGCAAACTTTGCAACAACCAGCGCCGCACTATAGGAGAATTGTAAGTATCTCTTTTAGCCCAAACTTGCCAGCGCAAAGGTTGAGCAATTTCTACATCAATTCCCTTAGCGCGCCACTGATTGGCGCTGTCTTCTGCACTCTCAAAACTGCGGTGGGAGCTCAGAACAACTCGTTCTTCTACTAATGGCGCTTCCAGAGGTTTATTGGCGATTTCTAGCTTGATGCTGGCGCTAGTTTTGGTTTCTATGCCTTGGGGAGTTTTGTAACTTAATGTTAAGCTGTCACCAGGTAAAGCTTTCAGCGTTAGTTTATCGGTTGCTTTGGTGCCAAACCGCTGCACCACGCCGATTTTGATGGGTCTATTTTGGGGAGTTTGGGCGTATCCCGCAGCGCTGAAAATGGGCAACAGGCACAATGCGGTGAAAACAGTGCTAGAAATGCAGCTAAACCATTTGTAATTGGGAGTTGGAGGTGCTTGAGCGAACACGGTTATCTATCTCCCGATAGTTGAAATTTGGGGATTTGCGATCGTACGTTAGCACATTTGGCGGCTGGTAGAGCAGAATTGCCCAAGATATGCCAGTCGTAGGATGTGTCGCCTGCGATAAATCCCTAAACAAGCGACGCACCGAGCAAAATAATTGTGTCCTCAGAAACCGGGTTTCTGCGTAGATTTCTCGCCACTAAACACAAAATTTCGTAGAAACCCGGTTTCTAGCCTCCCATAAAAATAGTTGTGTCCTCAGAAACCGGGTTTCTTGCGTGATTTCTCGCTACTAAACACAAAATTTCATAGAAACCCGGTTTCTAGCCTCCCATGAGAAGCCCTGAAACTATCCAACCTTTAGGAACTGGTTTTTCACATACTCCATCAATACAGGCTGGAGTGTGAAAAGCGTTTTCTCACCTTGTTTCACTTTTTCAATTAATAAACGCCGTCCCAAGGATTGCACAGCTTGTAATAAGGTGGATGGGGATAATTCGAGATTGGCTGAAATTTTTAATATTTCAACAGGTTCGACTTCACTAGCTAACCAGGTTATCACTTGTTTTTCTGAGTCAAATAGGCGATCGCACTGCTGGTGCAGCAGAGATTCTAAATCACCTAAAAATAGGGTATCATAGGAAAGAAACTCGGAAACGCTGCCGCCAAACAAATCTTGAATTATATTTGCAACTATATTTAACCATAGGGGATTGCCTCGGTAAAGGTCAATCAGTTGTGACCATTTCTCCTCTTCTACTAATCTTTTCTCTCTGAATATTTCCCCTGCTTCCGCGCCCAAACCGTTGAGTTGCAGCGATTGACAGGGGCGGTTTTCGCCTTCTAGGGCCGCAATTTCTCTGGGCTTTTCCCAACTCAGGAGGATTAAGCAACTGTTGTGGGATGACTCGGCTATTTGTTTGAAGAATGTGCCGTAATTTTCATAGCCTGGTTGGTAGTGGCCTGCAAGTTGTCCGCTGGTGAAAATCGTTTGTATGTCATCAAGGATTAGGAGACAGCGGGATGAACGCAGGTATTCTAGTAGGGGCAATCCCCCTGTGGTTGCCCTTTCTTCAGTGGAAGGGGCGGGAACGGGGGCACCGCCCCTACAAAGGAATTGAATTAGGTTTGTTTGCAGGGTTTGCAGGGGTGGAGAATTGCGGAGGCTGCGGTAAATAATATAATCGAATTCCTGTTGAATTTGTGGGATTAGTTGGAGAGTAAGGGCAGTTTTGCCAATGCCGGATAAGCCGTATATGGTGATGAGGCGGGTGCGGTTTTCCAAAATCCACTGTTTGAGGGTGGTGAGTTCGGATGTGCGGTTATAGAATAGGTTGGGATCTGGTGCGTCGCCTAAGTCTAGTCGCTGTTTAGATTGAGTTTGGCTATAAATTGGCTGATTAGGTTTTTCTCTAGTTGGGATTTCTGAGGAATGTGAATTGTTGTCACAAATACTTAAATTATCAATTTGTGCATAATAGTTCCCAAAGTTTGATTCAACTATGGATAATTGCAATCTTTCCATTGTGTATCGAAAATTAGATTGATTGATATCTTCGCCTAATGTTTCTGATAAAACTTTCCATAATTTTGACGCGACTTTTTTGACATGAGCTTCACTACGGTAGCAAGTTTTGGCTATTTCTGGGTATTTCTGGCGTTGCCAAGTGCCACGCAATATACCTTCTTGTAGATTATCGAGGTGTTTTCCGGTTTGGGAGAATATGATGTCATCAGCCAATTTTAAGACTTCTTGAACTTCCATAGGTGCTGTAGGGAGGTTATTTTGCCTATTTTATCCTACTTTATCCTACTGTTTAATACTTTGGCAACTAAATCCTACTATTTGTTACTGATTCACGGCAACTAAAATCAAATAAATCAATACTAAATGCTACGGAATATTAATAGACAAAAATTATAAAATCAGACATAATGATAATTAGACCGTTAAAAAATAATTTCTTCCAGTCAAGCTATAGCGGTGCGCTATGCAGGTAAAAGTTGAAAAATATTAACTTCAGTCAGCATATCTGACCTGCAAGATATAACACCCTTAAATACACTAGGGAGGAGAAAGGCATGAGTATAAGTACAGGAAACAACGTACAGCGACAAAATGATAAAGTTCTTGTAATAGACAAACCAGAACCTATACTCGTTACTAAAAAAGTAGTTAAATTTGGTTCTTATGTTTATCAATTTCGCAATGTTACTGGATTTGGATTTGCCAAGGTCAAAACACCTTATAAAGTCCATCCTTTAGTTATCTTAATATTACTTATTTTGGGCGCTATTTTAGTTAAACAAAGCGATCAAACTCTACAACAAAGTGGAATAGCAATCTCTGTATTAGGATGTGCTGGAGTTATTGACAACTTGATGCAGCCGAAGCGAATAGGACTTGAATTATACGTAAATTCTGGAGATAATGTGATATTTGTCACAGCAGATAAATCAGGCGTCAGAGATGTGATTTCACAGTTATGCGAATTTATGGAGAGTGACACAGAAGATATCAAGGTAATTAATATTAACCAAACTCATGCCACAATAGGTGTTGGCTATGCTGAGCAACTGCAATCTGGACAAATAGGTGGCAAAATAGATAACAGACAACAATAGTTAATTGTTAATACGGAGATATTATGTCAGAACGTAAAATAAATCTCGACCAAAGTCAGGCATCAATAGGTGTTGGCTACAGTGAGAAAGTAGAGGCTGAGCAAATAGGTGGGACTATTAACAATTACTCACCTGAACAAAGACCAACTCTTGCCGATGCCGCCAAAGAAATCCAGCAGCTTTTAGATCAGTTATCTCAGACATACCCAACAACAACGTATGTCGAGAAACACGAAGTTGCTACAAAAGCTATGGAAGAAATTGAAAAAAAGCCCGATGTGAAGAAAAAGGTACTTAAAGCTTTGAAAGCGGGTGGAGTAGCGGCACTAATGGAACTTACAAATAATCCAGTCGTGAAAATTCTGACTCCAATGCTTGAAAGTTTACTAGAAGAAAGCAAGTAAGCCTTAGTATCCAGATTTGAGAAAAAGCGCGATCGCCCTTACATCCCAATTTGTCAAAAAGTGCGATCGCCCTTTCAACATCAACTATTCAAACTAACTCCGACACTCTCAGCCGCCCTTCTATGGGTTCGTACTCATCCTCTAAAAGCCAATACTGTGCTTCATCATAACTCTGACTAGAAAACACAACTTTATAACCCTCAGCCGGATCGTAAATCCGACAATTTCCCTCAGCGTCACTTAGTAACAAAAGCAGATAAGGCGGTGAAAGATTTGGATCGATCCATACCTCTGTAAATTCCCAGTTATTCTTTACTATATCTGCTTCGAGGCGTAACGTGGTATCGGTTTTCTGCATCAACTTTTATCTCTCCGTAATAAAGTAAAAGACGGCTACCATCCGGGTCAACTCTATAACCAATTGATTCAACAAAAAACATACCATAACGATCGTAGCCCCGAATCGTACCTGTAAATTCTCCATCTTCTATTATGGCTTGAGCTACCTGATTCATAGTAGCCTCATCGTTGAAAATATGAGCAGCACGTCCTTTATTAAGTAATCTTCTCATTTGTGGCGTGTCTGGCAAGTGTTTAGCAATGTGCCGGCTGTCAAGGGTGATTTGGCGCTTAATTCCACTCATCAATTAATTGAATCGCATACAAGTAAGTAGGTAGGCGCAAATAAACCGTGGTATGTAACAGAATGTAAAACTCTCGTAACCGGAAGCGAAGTGCGTCGCTTCACTTCGTTTCGCTCTCTTCGGGCATATATATGTTTTTTGCACCCATCTACTTAATTGAGTATCATAACTTGGCTGTAAAATCAAGGGTTTTAGTTTTTATTGTAGGGTGCGTCAGGCTGAATGTGGCGACCACAGACTAAACATTTTTCCCCGCTCCTCACCCTACGGTTAGTTAGCTATTTGGTAAGGTGTGTCGCTATTAGATTGTCGCTATTAGTTGAGGGATTGTCGATCGCGACACACCCTACAACTTATTTTTGTTTCCAATATTGACAAGCAGCATAGGCCAAGGTGACAGCGCCGGTCACGATCGCAGATTCATCAACCTCAAATTGCGGGTGGTGAAGGGGATAATTCGGCTTGTCTTTCAGTCCCACTCCCAAACGAAACATGGTTCCCGGCGCGTGTTCTAGATACATCGAAAAATCTTCCGCGCCGAGGGATGGTTCTGGTAAAATTTGAACGCGCGATCGCCCTAAAGCTTCTAAAGCCGCACATTCGACTAATTGCGTCAGTTTAGGATCGTTTTGGACTCCCGGCACGCCGCGCTTGTAGGTGAGTTCGTATTTAGCGCCGTAAGTCGCGCAGACACTCGACACAATTTGTTCGATCCAAGCCGGCAGTTTTTCGTGAGTTTCCGGATGCAGCGATCGCACGGTTCCCAATAATTTTACGCGATCGGCAATCACGTTTGGCGCACGTCCGCCGCTAATTTGCCCGATCGTCAAAACCACAGGCCTCAACGGATTTTGTGTGCGACTAATCGCCTGCTGCAAAGTAGTAATAATCTGAGAAGCAATCCAAATTGCATCGATCGCCTCGTGGGGACGCGCACCGTGGCCAGATTCGCCCATCACAATCAATTCTAGGTCATCTGCCGCCGCCGTCAGTGCCCCGTGGCGAATGCCGATACAACCGCCCGGAATCGTCGGAAAAACGTGCACTCCGAGGATGCCATCAACATCTTGCATCGCCCCATCTTGAATCATCCAGCGAGCACCTTGGGCAATCTCTTCCGCCGGCTGAAACAAGAAACGGACGTTACCAGAAAATTTTTCTTTTAACTCAGACAATATCATCGCTGCGCCCAAACCAACCGTAGTATGGATATCGTGGCCGCAGGCGTGCATCACTCCCTCGTTGCGCGAGGCAAATTCTAAGTTAGTGCGTTCTTGAATCGGCAAAGCGTCCATATCGGTGCGAATTGCCAGCCAGCCGGACTCGCTGCTGTTACCTTTGAGTTCGCCGAGGACTCCTGTTTTGCCGATTCCTTCCGTGGCGCGGACTCCGCTGGAAGCGAGCACTCCAGCTACGTAGGCTGCGGTTTGATGTTCTTGGCCGCTGAGTTCGGGGTGCGAGTGGATGTGGCGGCGAATTTCGATTAAGCGGGGTGCGAGGGTGGCGGCTAGTTCTTGGATGCGGGCAAGCATGAATTTTGTTGGGAGAGCGTTACAAGCTGTAATCAACTAGGGTAACGCAAATGCTTGTGGTTAGCCTCAAATCGATCGCCATTCTCTCTTAACAGGCATCTTACCTGTTCCATAAGAACATTGTTTTTTAGCGATCGGGCTCGTCCTCTTCATATACCATTAAATCCCCCGGCTGACAATTCAGTGCTCTGCACAAAGCGCTGAGGGTTGCTTCGTCGATTCGGGTGAGTCGGCGACGGGTTTTGATTTTCGACACAGATGTGGGGTGCATCCCAATTAAAGTAGCCAATTCTTTATTGCTGATATTGCGATCGGCCATCACAACTGCCAATTTCCAACGAATCACTGCTGACACTCAACTGCTGGCCATGATATTGCAAGCTGATGTTACCATTCTGCAACCTTCAATTTTCCTTAAATTGCCGTAACGACAATATAAATTGTCGTTACGCTTGACAAGCGGCAGCGATTGAACTAGACTCAGGATGTACAAACGGAAAAGCGATCGCCCCCTGGCCTAGAAAACTTAAGGGCGATCGCAATTCCACTATTCGTGTAATTCAAACCCTATGATATCACAGCCCAAGTCCGTTCCCGAACTGCTCCGGGAAGAAATTCCTGATGTACCTCAAGGCAAAAAACCGATTCGTTTGTTGTTGTGTGGCGTTCCCAAAGGGGTAGACAGCATTGTTAATCTGCTGCACGTTTTGGGTTTTGCACAAGTTGGAGAGTGGAGTCCGCCTGTACCGTCGCCTCTAGCGGGTGAGGTGATTCGGATTTTAACTCGTTACTGGTAAGAATGATTGTGGAGGTCGATCGCACTTTTCAAAAGTTCCCCAGTAGGGACACAGCATTGCTGTGTCCTTACAGATATTGCGTACAATGTACCAGATTCGATCGTGTTTATCAACTCAACTCCAAAAGTTGCCTCAAAAACTCAATAAAATTTGCCAAAGCAGGAACCTGCTGCTGTGTCTCTTTACTCACCCAATTATTATCAGCAATACTTGTTGTATTAGTCTTCCCCGGTTTGAGAACACTGACAACAGTAGCAACTAAAGCTTTTTCGCGATCGAAATTTTTCCACTTTAAAGATTTCCTCTCTTTTTGAGAAAATTCATCCATATCGGAAAACTCATCTAGATAAGAATCTAGATAAGAATTAGCTCTCTTCATGTACGCGGGATAAGCTATCTGTCCGCACTCACACAGCAAAGTATCTAACACACCGGGCGAAGCGTTATCTGGCAAAATATAAATTCCTGTACGCGGGCTATTGGTATTTACAACACCAGGGCGATCGGGCAAATCAGGAAAGTAGTTGCGGAATTTATTAGTATATTCTGAAACAATTTTATTGGGATTTGACTTATTATCACAATCGGTAACTATGCCAAATGCCGACAAGTTTGTTTGATACTCAGAATTATTAGATAATATATCATCTAGATTAGTAACAAGGTTGCTTCCTTCACCAGCATAAATTACTACGGAGACAGTATCATTAAACAAAATAGATGGCATATCAAGACGTTTGTACAAATCTCCTTGTTTGGGATAACGGGGAATAAACTTATGCCAAAATTTGTCAAATTTACTTTCCAATTCTTTTGACATATCCAATCTTGTCAACTTATCCAATTTGTTCCACTCTTCTCTAAAATCTTTAAAACCCAAAAGCTTCAGAACCTTCCCTGTAAATGCCTGGTCATGAGGCCCTTCTACTCCAATAATGGCGTATTTCACACGCGCACCTCCTGACCCAAATCCTCCCGCAATCTTTGCAATCTTTCCCGTTGAATTCTAACTGCTTTAGTTTGTGAATCCCGTTTTTCTAAACGATAAAGAACTACATCAGTCTCCGAATCGCTAGCATCCAACATCGCATCAATTGCTTCTAAACTGTGGGTAGTTGCAAATAACTGAACATTCATCTGCTTGCACCACTGCACAATCCAAGCAAAGGAACTGCGAAGTGCTTCAGTATGAATTGCTGTTTCTATTTCGTCAATTAGCAACACTCCACCTCTGACTTTTGCCAATGTTAAAGAAATAAATAGCAAGCGACGTACTCCATCACCAAAAGAGCTTAATGGTGAAAATCCTAATACTTTATGGTTGATATAGATACTTGGACTAAACTCTCCAAGTGATAAAATTTCCAAGTCTACTATTTCCGCATCTACAATCTGAAGTAATTTAATTACCTCGTCTTTCAATCCCCGTAGTATTGCCTGCGATAGAAGATGAGACTCTAATTTTTCCATCCTGTGAGAAACAGGTGTGACCATATTAATTGGCAATCTTGGGTATAAATGATTAGACTGACTTATCAGCCTTTGACGTGGCCATATTTCAAAATTTTCTGATACTTCATTCCCTAAGAAAAGTACGATACCTTCTGGCGGATCGCGAAGTATTGCTTTGAGTTCTATGTTGGCACCACGTATACTCTTATATTCAAGATCTTCATAAGATTCTAGCCAATCTTCAGTGCTATCTTCGATATCTTTTTCTGATTGAAATAGCATTTCTATCTCATTATAGACTGCCCTAGATTCTACAACTTGGAAGCTACCATTCCCAGAAATATAGGTTTCCCCTAGGTAAAGAATGGGTTTAGGTACTTCATTCTTTTGAGGAAATAACCACTTGAAAGCATCTAATGGAATTTTGGGAGAGGCCTTGATTTCTCGGCGCCCTGCTGTTTTCAACCATTCTCCGATATCCAACGGCTGACAATAGGTTGATATCGCCTCTAAAACACTGGTTTTACCTGAGTTATTCCCGCCAACCAAAATGTTGATCTGGCCCAAGCCCTGCAAGGTTAAATCTCGCAGGCCTCGGAACCGATGGATGGTTAAATTGTCAATGTGTTTCATAATTATGACTTACGCATTTCAACGGAGATGCTTCGCTTCGGTTTTCCCGCAAGGCTTTGTAATCGTAGTCGCTCGAAAATTGAATTTGTCCGCTTAAATCCAGTAGGTTTCGCTTTTTACGGGTGCGAATTAATTCTTGCAAAGCAAAGTCAATCAGTTCTTGTTCTGTCTTGAAATTGGTTAAGCGAAAGGCTTCTTTAACCAACTCTTCGTTAAGTTCAACGGGGGTTTTCATGGTTAATCTTTCATCTCATTGTAATGATACTTACCAGCCACGATCGCAATTTGTCGATCCGTAACTTGGGAAACGAATAGTTTTTACCTATTTTTGATTATGATAATTATAACGTTTTTAGTTTAATGACAACGAAGTATTCTCGGAAAAAACCCGATTTCTGACTACCCACAAATCAAAGAAACCGGGTTTTTCGCAGTTTCTGGGAGGTGTGACGAGTATTCTGGAAAAAACCCGGTTTCTCGCCACCCATCCACTATTCATTGAAGGTGTTTTACATACCTATGTCTTCGGTACATAAGTCGATCGCACTTGCAACTCCTTCATCTGCTTCTCATCCACACCAGACGGCGCATTCGCCAAAATACAACGCGCTTGCTGCGTCTTCGGAAACGCAATCACATCCCGAATCGACTCCTCGCCAGCCAACAACATTACCAGGCGATCGACACCATAGGCAATTCCGCCGTGGGGAGGAGTTCCATACTCAAACGCATCCAACAAAAAGCCAAACTTATTGTAAGCTTCCTCAGTCGATAAGCCGATCGCCTCAAACACCCTTTCCTGAACATCCCGCTGGTAAATCCGCAGAGAACCACCACCGACTTCTGTGCCGTTTAACACCAAATCGTAAGCTTGAGCTCTCGCAGTCTTCAGATCGTCAATATCATCGGGATGCGGGGCTGTAAATGGGTGGTGCAATGCTTCCAAACGCTTCTCATCAGCGTTCCATTCAAACATCGGAAACTCTGTCACCCACAGCAAATTCATCTTGTCTTTGTCAATCAATCCCAATTCGTTACCGATGCACAAACGCAATCTATCCAAAGTCTTATTGACAGTTGTGACATCGGCTGCTGCAAATAACAACAAATGACCTGGTTGTGCGCCAGTGCGATCGAGCAACTCCTGTTTTTGAGCTTCTGTTAAATTATCCTTAATTGCGCCGATCGTATCAATTTCGCCATTCTCCCGCACCCGGATATAAGCTAATCCCTTAGCCCCGGCTTCGCTGGCTTCCTTAAACAAATCGCCACCCGGCTTAATTCGCACATTAGAAATCGCATCATTCCCGCCCGGAATTGGCAAAATTTTCACAATTCCGCCCGCAGCAACCGCACCGGAAAACACCTTAAATCCCGAATCTTTCATCAAATCGGAAACATCGACTAATTCCATACCGAAGCGAGTATCTGGTTTATCGCTACCATAACGATCCATCGCTTCGGCGTAAGTCAAACGCGGGAAAGGACGAGGCAATTCCACGCCTTTCACAGTTTGGAAAATATTGCAGACTAAACCTTCGTTTAATTCGAGGATTTCTTCCACAGACATGAAACTCATTTCCATGTCCAATTGCGTAAATTCCGGTTGTCTATCAGCGCGCAAATCTTCATCTCGGAAGCAGCGGGCAATTTGATAATATCTGTCTAAACCCGAAACCATCAGCAATTGTTTGAACAATTGTGGCGACTGCGGCAAAGCGTACCATTCACCCAAATTGACGCGGCTGGGAACTAAATAATCTCTCGCACCTTCGGGAGTCGATCGCGTTAAAATCGGTGTTTCAACTTCAATAAAACCGCCAACGTCTTCGAGGTGGCGACGCATAGCTTTGATCACCTGGTGACGAAGCTGCAAATTTCGACTCATGCGATCGCGCCGCAAGTCCAAATAGCGATACTTCAAGCGCAAATCTTCCCGCACGCTTTCATTATCCGCCGTCGAAACCTGAAATGGTAACTGTTTGCGAACCGCATTCAACAATTCAATCTCGTCAGCATAAATTTCTACTTCACCCGTAGGCAATTTAGGGTTGAGGGAATCTGCGGGGCGGCTGGTGACTCTACCTGTAATTCTCACCACGTATTCGCCGCGCAAAGCCTCAGCCCCGTGATAGGAATCTGGGGTGCGTTGGGGATCGCTGACAATTTGCACTAAGCCCGATCGATCGCGCAAATCGAGAAAAATCACCCCGCCATGATCGCGGCGGCGATCCACCCATCCGTAGAGGGTGACAGTTTGTCCGATGTGTTCGCTTCGCAGTTCGCCGCAGTAGTAAGTTCTCATGGTTGGGGGTTATGGACTAAAAATAAAGCTTTTTAATTATGCAGTATGCCTGAACATTGTGCTGAATGCAAATTCAAGGGCGATCGCGATCGTGGTTTTGGTGTTGAGTGCAGTAGAGTGCAAGTGTCCGCCCAACCATAGCATTCTTGAAAGCTCTTCTGTTGTATTGGCTGAACCCTGAAAGCTTTAAGCCGTAACGCTTAATCCCAGTCGCACCGAAACTGCGCGCGCGATCGGCTATTGACATTATCCCTGTCCAGTTGACAGTAATATTGAGTTTGATATATTGTAACGGATTCAGGTTTATATGAAGCTATCGTAGCATTAGAGTCAGAAGGATTGCTGTGTTCAGAGCCGTTGAAAGTAAATAAACAAGCCTTATCCAAATATTTACTGCTTCTTTTGATCGGTTTACTGACCACCCATAATTTCTTAAATTCCTTGTGAGTCACGTGGGTAATTCAAAGTATTGTCGTTTTACCAACCTATGTAACGTATTATGAGAAACTTTGATTCCAAGGAAAGTTTCTCGGGAGCATCTCAGTTTGGCATTTATAGTGCTGTCCCCGCTCGCGAGTAGAATACGCGAGCGGAGACGCTCGCACTATAATAAAAAAATGCTTTTTGCCAAACTGAGATGCTCCCAGTTTCTCGCATCTTTTTCTGCCATTTGATAAGATTCATTGGCACTGATTAATAGATCGCATTTTTCCATGCTCGGGCTAAGGAATGAGAATTAAATAACTTACAATCTTTATTGCTCTTGTGGGATGGGCGTCCCGCCCGTCCGTCCTTTCTGGACGGGCGGAAGAGGCCATCCCACAAACTTGTGTAAATTATTTAATTTGCGCTCCTTAATTTCTGATTCTGCTGAAAAGAAAACTTGCCTATTACTGGTCTCACTTTTATAATATTGCCTGCTGTACAGATTTTTCTAGACTTTCAAAACTTTTTAGTTCCATTGCATCTATATTTAGGTGAATAATTTCTGCCACCGCTTTTAAGTGGGATTATATTGATTGCTGGTGTGCTGGTGTGATTTTAATTACCTCATGTTTTTTTGGAATTTTTACTACAAGGTTTTTCATTTGAGACATTTTTGAAGAGATTTGCATTCATTGAGATGCCTCCGTTACCTCGCTTGAATAGCCGATTCACTCCCCACTGTGCGGTTAATTAAAAAAAATCTTAACTTCTTTTCCAAATCTTAATTTCCCCCAACCAACCCGCACTCACAATAGTCTTAGCATCTGCGCTAATTCCTACAGCAGTAACATAGCCAGAATGTCCGCTCAAATTACCTCTCAATTGACCCGATCGCACATCCCACAGTTTTACACTCTTATCCCAACTCCCAGTAACCAGTATACTCCCATCCCGACTGATTGCCAGCGACCAAACTCCATCGGTATGTCCGCTCAAACGCCGAATTAATTGACCGTTTCCGACATTCCACAAACCAACAGTACCGTTGCTGTTACCGGCGGCCAAAGTTTTGCCATCGGGAGTAAAAGCGAGGGACAAAACAGACAAGTTCTTGCCGCCAATCGTGCGAATTGCTGCACCTGTAGTTAAATTCCACAACCTAATTGAACCATCTTTGCTGCCACTAGCTAAAGTTTGGCGATCGGGACTAATTGCAACAGCATTCACTAATCCAGAATGCCCGGTTAAAGTCCGCAGCAATGCCCCTGTTTTCGCATTCCAAATCTTAATCGTTTTGTCCCAACTGCCGCTCGCGACAAATTGAGCGTCTGGACTGACGGCAACACTCGAAACAGCGCCAGAATGCCCGCTCAAAGTGCGGACAACCGCGCCTGTTTCTAAATTCCAAATTTTTACAGTTTTGTCGTCACTGCCGCTAGCTAACACGTTTCCATCCGCACTCGATGCCAGGGCGTTTACCGCTTCCGCGTGTCCTTGCAGCGTAGTTTTTAATTGCCCGCTGGGGAAGTTCCAAACTGAGATTGTGCCGTTACTATTTCCTGTGGTAAAAGCAGTGGAAGCTAGAGCAAGCGAACTGACAACTTCTGAAGGCCCTTTGAGGGTATTTGTGGTGGCAAAGGCGATCGCACTTCCGGGCTTCTGAGGCGGATTATTGACAGCAGTTTTCGGGTTTGCGGCTGTTGGCGATTGGGGAAGGACTGGTAGCGAAATAGTCGATCGCCATTTCATGATATTACTGATTTCTACTCCCGCTGCCACGATTTTATCCGAATTGTCCTCTAACCTGACAATGCCGTTAATTGCGACAACTTTTCCCGCATCGTCAAGCACTGGGCCGCCGCTCATTCCCGCCCTAACTAAGTTGTTGTATACCAAAGTATAGCCATTTAATGGAGTTTGGCGGCCGGTAAATTGACCTTCGGTAGCGATGAAAATCGGTTGTCTCAGGGAACCGCCGGATATTGGCCAGCCAGCCACATAGGCTCTTTTTCCGGGAGTTGCTGGGGAATTAGCTAATTGGGCGAGGGGGTAGCTTTGAGGGCTGCTGATGGTGACGATCGCGATATCCGCACCGGGCATTCGCCGCACCAGGCCGTATGATACAGAGTGAGCTTGACCGTCGGGAGTTACAACCTCGTAATCGCCAGGTTTATCGACTACGTGCCAGTTGGTGAGTATATAGTACGTGCTACCTTGTTTTTCTAAAATTACTCCGGAACCGCCTTTTGTGCCTTGGATCCGTACCGTGATTTGTTTGGCGACGGTTTTAACTGCGTCGGCGGTTAAGGCTAGGGCGATTGGAGGTGAGGTGAGTGGGATGAGGGCGATCGCACTTAGGGCGATCGTAGCACTCAAAATAGCCGGAATTGTTCTGCTGTAGTTCATGATTGTGTCAATTTAACATACCCACATATCAACAGACGGATTAGTTTTCCGGTTTGTGGCGCGTTGGTGGTTGGGAATGGAAGGGTGTTTGCAAGTAAGGGTTAGTAGGGTGCGTCAGCTAGAGTTTTTAGTGGATAATTGAGAGTTTAAGAACTGACGCACCTTACAGCTAGGGGGTGCGTCAGTTTATGCAATTTCAAACAAGCCTCTCAACTTCGTACTGACGCACCCTACAACTATCAACGGACGGATGGGTTTTCCGCTTTGTAACATATTTTTACACAAAATGAGAATGTAAGGTTAGTAGGGTGCGTCAGTTAGAGTTTTTAGTGGATAATTGAGAGTTTAAGAACTGACGCACCTTACAGCTAGCAGGTGCGTCAGTTTATGCAATTTCAAACAAGCCTCTCAACTTCGTACTGACGCACCCTACAACTTGACTTATAATGGTATATAGAAACTGGAACAAAGAGTTAACAGAGGAAAATCTCCGAGATCGAATAGCCCAAGCCAAGCAAACATGGAAAACCGCTGAGGCTATAAAGCCGCGTGCCGAATCCGTGCATTACAATCAGTCGGAAGATTTAATTGTTATCAAACTCAAAAACGGTGCTATTTTCTGTTTTCCTCCGAGGCTTGCACAAGGCTTAGAAAGTGCTTCACCAGAACAACTTGCTGATGTTTGGCTGCCGCCTTCCGGTAGCAGCGTACACTGGGAAAGCTTAGATGTTGATTTTAGAATTCCCGAACTTATCGCAGGTATTTTTGGGACAAAATCTTGGATGGCTAATTAATTTCTTAGTCTCTTAGAGAGGGACTTTGTTTGTGTAGGATCGGTTTGAACCGCCGAGTGGCTCAAATCCCCGATTTTTCTAATAATTCGGGGATTTCGCCTTAAATTTTATGCTAGATCGAAGAGCAAAAACTCCGCATCTTCTGTCGCTTCAATTACCAACTCAGCCTCATCACTAACCGCCGCACCGTCACCCTTTTCTAAAGTCAAGCCGTTGAGCAAAACAGCACCGCGAGCAACTTGTATCCAAGCATGGCGATTTGGCTGCAAAACATGAGAAACCCGCGAGTTTTTATCCAAAACTGCTGCATACAAATCGACATCTTGATGCACTTTTACTGCACCATCTCTCGCATCTCGCGCCGCAACTAAGCGCAGTTTCCCGCGCCTTTCTACTACGGGAAAATCCCGCTGTTCGTAACTCGGCTCTAAGCCATTGGTATCGGGCAACAGCCAGATTTGCAGCAAATGAACTGGGTCAGTTTGTGAGGGATTGAACTCGCTGTGTTGGATGCCCGTACCTGCACTCATCCGCTGTACTTCACCGGGTTTGATTACTGCGCCGGTACCTAAACTGTCTTTGTGTTCTAACGCTCCTTCCAGTACATAGGTAATGATTTCCATGTCGCTGTGCCCGTGAGTGCCGAAACCTTTGCCGGGGTTAACGACATCCTCATTGATTACCCGCAACGACCGAAAATTCATATAATTGCGATCGTAATAATTGGCAAAAGAAAATGTGTGGTAACTGTCCAGCCAACCATGATTAGCGTGTCCTCTTGCTTCACTTTTTCTGACTGCAATCATTTTCTCAATCCTCCTTCGATTTTAGATTTTAGATTTGGCAATGACTTCGGGTATTGATCGGATGTTTTTACTTTAAACCAAGTCAAGCTATTATGGGAAGTACGCACTTAAAAGTGCGGTAGTTACCAAAAAGATACTATGCAAGCTAAAGCAGGAACTATTGAGCGCGCAAATTGCCCGGTAGAAAGAACTTTAGAGGTGATTGGCGGGCGCTGGAAAGTCTTAATTCTCCGGGAGCTATTTCAAGGAGTGAAGCGTTTTAATGAGCTGCAACGAGCTGTCAACGGCATTACTCAGAAGATGCTGACGCAGCAGTTGCGGGAGATGGAGTCAGATGGGATTGTTCATCGGGAAATTTACCTGCAAGTTCCGCCGAAAGTTGAATATTCGCTCACGCCTTTGGGCGAAAGTCTTAAACCGATTATTGATTCGATGCACGAATGGGGAATTAAGCATCTTAACTATAGTTAAGTTTATTGAAGCGTAGCTAATTCCCAATTTGCGATCGTCGCCGACTATATCATAAAATAACCCTTATAAAGTTTGTAGTGAGGACTTCAGTCCTCTCTGATTTGAAGAGGACTGAAGTCCTCACTACGAACCTGTTATAAAGTTCGTAGTGAGGACTTCAGTCCTCTCTGATTTGAAGAGGACTGAAGTCCTCACTACGAACCTGTCAGGGCGATATTTTTTCCGTCTTCCGACTGATGTCGTTTTTTCCAGCTAGTCCAACAATAATAATATGAACAAAATAGAGCGTCTTGCCACTCTCAACCGCATCCGCAAACTCAGCCGCCTGATGGATACCGCCATTGGCATACCCGGTACTAAATTTCGCATTGGTTTAGATCCCATTATCGGTTTAGTTCCCGGTGCTGGGGATATAGTAGATACTGCGTTTTCTGCTTACCTAATTTACTTAGCAACTCAATTCAATCTCCCCCCGAAAACTCTAGGCAAAATGATTTACAATATTAGTTTGGAAGCTGTTATTGGCTCAGTGCCTTTAGTCGGAGATATTTTCGATGCTTTTTATAAGTCAAACATGAGAAATCTGGCGCTTTTGGAAGCGCACCTCGAAGCAGAGGAACCCGAATTAGCAGCAGTTGCAGAACCTATTCATGAATCGATTAAACTCTAGGCGTCTACTTCACCAAAAATCCCAGCCAAAAACCGAAAATCTCAAAAACCTGCCCCACCCAGCGGTAAATTTACATCTACATTTTCTGCATCAAACCATAGGGGCGGGTTCGCCAAAAATCTCATCCAACAAACAACAATCTCAAAAACCCGCCCCCACCCAACGATAAATCTAAATCTACATTTTTAGTATTTGATACAAATTAACGTTGATGTGGGTTATTGGTTGTGTGGGGGCGGGTTTACCTAAATTTTTTGTGGGTATTAAAGATGTTTGCGAACCCGCCCCTACCGAATTATAAAAATCTGTAAGGGCGTATTCACAGAAAGATTTATCATCACGAAAAGGTTCAATAAACCCGCTCTTACAATTTAAAATTTATACAGAATAGCGTTTAACAGCTTCCACGAAAGCATTAACATCTTCTTCTTTAGTATTAAAAGCTGTTACCAGTCTAATAGTAGAGTTATCCCACCGATAAAACAGAAAACCCTCAGCTAAAACCGCTGCAATTACAGATTCGGGAAGCTGCACAAAAATCTCGTTAGCTTCGACGGGATGGCAAAACTTGACTTTCTCAACTCCGGCCAAACCTTCGGCTAATTTAGCTGCCATCTTATTGGCGTGAGTCGCATTTTTTAGCCACAAATCATCCGTTATATATGCTTCCAACTGCGCCGACAAAAACCGCATCTTTGAGAACAGATGCCCGCTGCGCTTGCGGTAAAATGGGAAAGTCTTTGCTAATTCTTGATTGAAAAATACCACAGCTTCCGCAGCCATTGCGCCGTTTTTTGTCGCTCCAAATGAGAGGATATCCACGCCTGTGCGCCAAGTGATATCGGCAGGAGCACAGCCCAAACTCGCCACAGCGTTAGCAAAGCGAGCTCCATCCATATGTAGGTGCAAATTGTGGTGGCGCACAACTTCCGAAATCTGGGCAATTTCCGCTGGATGGTATACTGTGCCGGCTTCTGTGGCTTGCGTGATGCTGACGGCGGCGGGCTGTACGTGGTGGACTACTCCTGCACCAGCGCGATCGACTATTTCACCTAAAGTCTCTGCCTCTATCTTAGCATGATTTCCTGTTAATGTCACTAACTTTGCACCGCCCGTAAAAAACTCCGGCGCGCCGCATTCATCCAGATTAATATGAGATTGGGCGTGACAGTAAACAGCCCCGTAAGGAGGAGTCACAGTTGCCAGGGCCAAAGCATTAGCAGCAGAACCGGTTGCTACAGGAAAAACAGTCACCGGTGTCTCGAACAAATCCGAGAATTTAACTTGCAAACGCTGCGTATATTCATCATCTCCGTAAGACATCGCAGCACCGCAATTAGCCGCTGCAATCGCTGCCATAATTTCCGGCGAAACCCCGGTTGCATTGTCGCTACAAAAATTCATTTGAATAATCGGTAAACAGAATCTATAATATAACTCAACAGTCAAAACTCAACCGTCAAGCATTAAACCAAGAGGAACTATGGCAGAGTACCGCCAAATAGAATACCGCATCGGCAAAGACGGCAAAATTACTGAAACCGTCCTCAACGCCACCGGTTCGAGTTGCACCGAAACCACTGCCGGAGTTGAAAAAGCCCTGGGCCAAGTAGAATCTCAAGAGTTGTTGCCAGAATACTATGAAGGCGAAGAAAATTTGACCGCCGAACAAACTCAGACTTTAAAACAAGTTTAGAAAAATTAACAATGTTCTATCTCCTCGGTGCAACAGTTGATATAACAACAGGGCCTGCCTTCGGTATCGCGCTAGCTGTCGGGGGCATTTTTCTAATTTTAGTGTACCTTTATGCTGCATCCGAGGCCGGAGATGCGATCGACTTTAAGTACGATACAATCCTCCGGGAACGCATGAATCAGCTAGATATCGTCGATTGGCAAGACTTAGGCGAAAAAGCAGGCTTAAGTCGCTTCGGGGTGCGCTTAGTGCGACAGGGAGACGTGGGAAAACTCACGCTAGACCAACTGCGGCGGCTGGCAACTGTGCTAAATTTGAATTTCCAGGAATTCGATCGCACTTTAAGCGCACTGCCCGTATCGGCTGCAATCACCACGAATCCCAGCGAAATCGAAGAATTGAAACAGCAGTGTTTCCGGCTGCGCGAAGAATTGCAGCAACAAAAAACTCAACTCACAGCCGATTTTCGCCGCGCCACCTTTGAACAGTTGCAAACTTTGTTAACCAACTATCCCAGCGCCCGCAAAATGGCAGAAGCCAAGCCGAATATGCCCGCCAAAAATCTCTCGGCTTTGTTTACCCCCCTAGAAAATCTCTTGTCAAGTTGGGATTTTGAAACAATTGGTTCAGCTTGGGAACAAGTGACTTACAATCCGCAGTTGCACCAGCCGGATGTTGAAGATATAACAGAAGGAGAGTTAGTTTATATTCGGTTTGTCGGCTATCGAGATGGAGAGCAAATTCTTGCTCCAGCTAAAGTTAGTCGCAGCCTTCCACCGGGAATAACAAATTAAAGTGAAAATCTAAAATAGACATGACTACAGTTGCAATAGACTTCGGTACCAGCAACACGGTTGTTTGCATTCTCAACCCGGATACGCAAACACCCGAAACTTTGAGATTGGGCGAAATGTCCCGGATTTTCAAGACCAAGAAATCGAGCGTAGATGCCCGAGAAATACCTGTAGTTCCGACTTTAGTGTTTGTGAAAAATGCGGGAGAGTTGGTATTGGGAGAAAAAGTGCGATCGCAGCGTTTAGGACAATCCCAGCCCGATCGCTTTTTCAAAGCTTTTAAACGCGACTTAGCAGCCGATTATCAGCCCCCGGCCCGCAATATAGACGGTGAAAGCTACACGCCGGAATCAGTAGCTGAACAATTTATCAGAACTATATGGAAACAATTATATCAGCAAAACATACAACCAGATAAATTAATTTTTACAGTACCAGTCGGAGCATTTGAGCGATATCTTGATTGGTTTCGCGACTTAGCAGAATCTCTCGGAGTTGAGGAAGTTCAGCTAATCGATGAATCCACCGCCGCCGCCCTGGGATATGCCGTACAACGCCCCGGTTCTCTAGTTTTAGTAGTCGATTTTGGCGGCGGGACTTTAGACTTAAGTTTAGTCCGCACTGCTGTAATCCCCTTTGCTAAGGGAGGCAGCGAGATTTCTCCCCCCCTTGGTAAGGAAGGGCTGGGGGGGGTGCGTGCCGAAGTGTTGGCAAAATCCGATGCTTATGTCGGTGGCGAAGATATTGACATTTGGATTGTTGAAGATTATTTGCGGCAAATTGGTTCGTCACGCGCAGAAGTTGGCGGCGTGGGCTGGCAAAATTTATTAGAAATAGCAGAAAAGTTAAAAATTCAAGTGTCTCAAGTTAATGAGGCGAAGGAAAGTTGGTTTGACGATGAAAATTTTATGTCTTATGACTTGCAGTTAAACCGAGATCAGCTTGAAGAAATCCTGGAATCCAGACAGTTGTTGGAACAGTTGCGGGAAGCTTTAGATGAAGTGTTGAGCATTGCGCTGGGAAAAGGTATCGGTAAAGCAGATATCGAACAGGTTTTGCTGGTAGGAGGAACTTCTATGATTCCGGCTGTATCTAATTTAGTGGTTTCCTATTTTGGGCGACAAAAAGTTAAAACAGATAAGCCTTTTGAAGCTGTAGCCCACGGCGCTTTAGCCTTGACACAATTGGCGAGTGTTGACGATTATTTGCGCCACACCTATGCAATTCGCCTCTGGGAACCTTATGCTAAAGCTTATACTTATTCGCCGATTTTTAGCAAGGAAATGAAGTATCCTTGTGAAAGTTCCGAAGAGTTGACGCTGCAAGTTGCCATTGAAGGTCAAAGGGAAATTAGGTTAGATATTGGAGAAGTTGCGGAGGTGTCGCAAGCGGAGGTTACTTTTAACGAAAAAGGGCAAATGACGAGCAGTTTGCTCAACAAACACAGCGATTTTCGTTCTTTGGAAAGCCACCACCAGGAGGTTTGTGTGGCGCATTTGAATCCGCCTGGGGTGTTGGGGATTGACAGGGTTTCGGTGAGTTTTGAGGTGGATGAGAAGCGGGTGTTGTTGGCTACGGTGCGGGATTTGGTGACTGGTAAGGTTTTGGTGGCGAAAGGGGCGATCGCCAAACTGCAATAATGATACAATTGTTATTAAGATAAGATTCGGCGATTGAAATCGCTTCTACACAAACAAAGTCCGCCTCCGCGGACTGAAGAATCTCGATTTAAATCAAATTTATGTCGCCATGAAAAAGCAACAAAATAAATTCAGCCACCTCACAGCAATTGAAAGAATTTACCTGTCATTTCCGGCAAGATTTTTATTAGAGCAAAACTTGCTTCAAGGTAAAGTTTTAGATTTTGGGTGCGGCTTCGGTAGCGATGTTAAATTGTTGCAGCAAAAAGGCTTTGATATTGCAGGTTACGACTCTTATTATTTTCCTGAATTTCCCGAACATAAATTCGACACTATCATTTGCTTTTATGTTTTAAATGTCTTGTTTCCCGAAGAACAAGCGAATGTGCTGATGGAAGTGTCGCACCTCTTGAAACCAGGAGGTAAAGCATATTTTGCCGTGAGAAGGGATATCAAAAAAGAAGGTTTTCGAGAACACTACGTCCACAAAAAACCTACCTATCAGTGCATTGTCAAACTTCCTTTTAAGTCGTCTCTCTTAAATGAGTCTTGCGAAATCTACGAATACGTGCATTACAACCATCAAAGAAATTCCACTAATAACTGCATATTCTGCAATCCGTACAAAAACTTAACTTTAGTCACAGAATCAGCGACAGCCTATGCAATATTTGACGGTTATCCCGCTAGCAAAGGTCATGTTTTAATTGTTCCAAAACGTCACACTGCAAATTATTTTGAATTGCCGTTTCGAGAGCAATCGGCTTGCTGGTTTATGGCGAATAAGGTGCAAGAGATGTTAATTAAAGATTTTCAGCCTGATGGTTTTAATGTGGGTATCAATATTAATAAAGATGCGGGTCAAAGTCGCAGTCACGCTGCGATTCATGTTATCCCCCGCTACAGGGGCGATGCGGCTGGAAATAAAGGCGGTATTAGATATGTGATTCCTCAAGTTAAAAATAAAAATTAGGAATTTGTGAAAGATTTTTTTACCGCAGAGGCGCAGAGAACGCGGAGAGAGAAGAGATGGATTTATAATTTTTGTAAGGATTGTGATATTTGAGCAAAGGGGGAGCCAAATAGAGTTAAAATGTGTTTGCCAAGTCTCAAACTATACATTAGCAGTAATTTGGTGTTCTGTTTATGTCTAAGCGCAAAAAGCAAGAATGGCTCAAGGAAACTCTAGAGCTCAAAGAAGACCACAATTGGAAATCTCAGCCTGGAACTCGCATCTTTGTCGCTGGAAGAGGTGCAGTCCGCTTTGATGTCCCCCAAGATTGGCATTTTGAACCGGATACAAAGTCGTTCCGGTTTACGGATAAGAAACCGCCGGATGATGATTGTTGTTTGGAGGTTTCGTTTAATTTGTTACCTCCTGGTAATTGGGGAGAATTTCCGCTGGTGCCGCTATTACAGAAAATAGTTGAAGATGATACCAGAAATCCGATCGATCCTGGGGATATTATCCAATTGAAGCGACAAACTGCTCGGGTTGTTTGGACTGAATTTAAGTTTATCGACCCTCCAGAGCAGCGGGAAGCTTATTCGAGAATCTGTATCGGATTGGGTTCTAATGTTCAGTGTTTAATTACTTTTGATTACTGGGTTGATGATGCTGAACGTTTGACTCCTGTCTGGGATACGGTGATGGACTCGCTGGTTTTGGGTTTGTTTATTAGTGACCCTCGAACGGGTTTTGCACGTCCAGATTAGGTTTGGGGAGATGGCAATTATCAGGACTAAATCTCATTTATATCATTGCCGAGCGATCGCTCTTTTTTCGGTTTGAGGGCGATCGCACTTTCTGCACGTCAAGCTTTTAATTGGTAATCAAATTATTAGTAAACTAGATCTGTTCGCCCGATGATCGCCCGATCGCCAATTCCACAAAGCCCGATCGCCAATTCCCGCAAAACACTAACACAAATACACTACAATTATCCCACCATCCGGCACCTACAAACCTGCTAACCCCATGCTTTGCGATTACCTCGTACAAATCCTCACCGCCCGCGTCTACGATGTTGCTCAAGAATCCCCCCTAGAAGTAGCCCCCA
Source organism: Microcoleus sp. PH2017_09_SFU_O_A (assembly GCF_020738625.1). Taxonomy (NCBI): domain Bacteria; kingdom Bacillati; phylum Cyanobacteriota; class Cyanophyceae; order Oscillatoriales; family Microcoleaceae; genus Microcoleus; species Microcoleus sp. PH2017_09_SFU_O_A. Next base: position 30,374 of record NZ_JAEQCF010000020.1, on the reverse strand, counting down.
ATCTATCAACGCGGCTCAACAATAAACTGCTGCTGAAACGCGAAGATATGCAGTCTGTCTTTTCCTTCAAACTGCGGGGCGCGTACAACAAAATGGCGCAACTGTCGCCGGATTTGCTAGCACAAGGTGCGATCGCAGCTTCCGCCGGCAATCACGCCCAAGGAGTGGCCCTCGCTGCCCGCCATCTGGGAACTCGCGCGATTATCGTCATGCCCGTAACGACGCCGCAGGTGAAGGTTAATGCGGTGATAGCCCGCGGTGGAGAGGTGATTTTGCATGGGGATACCTACGATGATGCCTACGCTTTTGCGCGCCAATTAGAGGTCGAAAAAGGCATGACTTTTATTCACCCTTTTGACGATCCGCACGTGATTGCGGGACAGGGTACGATCGGCATGGAAATTCTGCGGCAACATCAAAAACCGATTCACGCGATTTTTGTGGCAATTGGCGGCGGTGGATTGATTTCGGGAATTGCGGCTTATATCAAGCGGTTGCGCCCGGAAATTAAGATTATTGGTGTGGAACCGGTGGACTCTGATGCGATGAATCAATCGCTGAAAGCGGGTAAACGGGTGCGCTTGTCGCAGGTTGGTTTATTTGCTGACGGCGTTGCGGTGCGGGAAGTTGGCGAGGAAACTTTTCGGCTTTGTCAGGAGTATGTGGATGAGATTATTTTGGTGGATACGGATGATATTTGTGCGGCGATTAAGGATGTTTTTGAGGATACGCGATCGATCTTAGAACCTGCTGGTGCTTTGGCGATCGCAGGTGCGAAGGCTTATGTGGAACGGGAACAAGTCGCAGGAGAAACATTAATTGCGGTTGCTTGCGGCGCGAACATGAATTTCGATCGCCTGCGTTTTGTAGCAGAAAGGGCAGAGTTTGGCGAACGTCGGGAAGCAATTTTTGCAGTCACAATTCCCGAACAACCGGGAAGTCTCCGCAGGTTTTGCGAATGTTTGGGTAAGCGCAATCTAACTGAATTTAGCTATCGAATTGCGGATGAAAAAGCAGCGCATATTTTTATCGGCGTCCAAATTCAAAATCGTGCCGATGCGGTAAAAATAGCAGCGAGTTTTGAAGATTGCGGCTTTAAAACTTTGGATTTAACTGATGATGAATTAACGAAATTGCACTTGCGGCATATGGTGGGCGGGCGTTCGATGCTGGCGGATCATGAGTTATTTTATCGCTTTGAATTTCCCGAACGTCCGGGTGCGTTGATGAAGTTTGTGGGTTCGATGAGTCCTAATTGGAATATCAGCGTTTTTCACTATCGGAATAACGGCGCAGATTACGGGCGAATTGTGGTGGGAATTCAAGTACCGCCGGATGAGATGCAGGAGTGGCAGGCTTTTTTGGATACGCTGGGTTATCAGTATGGGGATGAGAGTCAGAATCCGGCTTATAAGTTGTTTTTGAGGTAGTTTATTATTCGGCGGTTGAAACCGATCCTATACAAACGAAGTCCGCCTCCGCGGACTAAGAAAAAGGACGCGAACAATGTCATGTCGGGTTTTCGACGCATCAAACTTCCGATCGCAAATTCTGCACATCCTGAACGCTGAGTCCGGTTATTTGGGCTATGGTTGCGTCATCTAGGCGATCGAGTAACTGCCGTGCGATCGCGAGTGTTGCTTCTTTTTTAGCTTCTTTTCGAGCTTGTTTTTCAGCATAGATTATAACTCCTTGTTGGTCATAAATAAACATTTCTTGCCGTTCGATAGCGTCCAGCTCGTCAGGATTTAAATTAACTTGATTTGCTATATCAAAGGCTTGATGAATCTCTGGAATGACATCCATTGTTTCTGGGATTTGTGTCAGCGTATTAGCATATTTTATGAAATAAATCCATTTATCCACCAGGGTTTCTAACTGTGACAAATCTTTGGTAAATTTCGGGAGTTCGACAAACACTAGCTTCATGTTATTATCGGTATATCTCAGATTAGTCGTTTCTTCTTTGTAAACAAATCTAGAAATTACCCGATCGCTATTTTCAAACATCTCAAAATCAGTCAGTGTCAGTGCAATCACAGGTTGCAGCATTCCGTAGCCTTGTCCTTTCTGTAATTGAGAAACATAGGTTTTTGCAGCGTTGTATAAAACTCTCTTTCCGAAAAACTCTACATTTAATACCTGCATTTCAATAATGACGAGAGTACCATCGGCAAGTCGGGCTTTCACATCTAAGTAAGTATCTTTTAACCCTGTGATTTTTGGGGGCAAATTGGGATTAATAATTTCTAAGTCTTCTATGGTAGGATTGCCATCGTAAATCATGGCGTTGAGAAAGCTGATGAGTATGCCTTTGTTATCTGAAGAACCGAAGATTTTTTTGAAGGCGTAATCGGTTTTGGGGTTGATGAATGTCATGGTGGGAAACGGGAATCGCGACGGCTGTCTCGATTGTATCATCGGTGCGATGGCTACTTCCTTAGCTTGTGCCTACGAACTTGACGGGTGCGATCGCCCGTAGGAGAAGATAATGAGCTATCCTCACTCTTGAGAGTCAGAAGGGCGATCGGGCTTTTCCAGATAGATGCGATTGGAAGTACAATAAAGTTAAAAGTTACAAAAGGGAACAATGGCAGCACGCGATCGCTTTCATGAAGCCGTTAAGCTTGCCCTTCAGAAGGAAAATTGGGTGATTACCGACGATCCGCTGAGGCTAGAAACCGGTTGAGCAAAGTTTGAGATTGATTTGGGTGCAGAGCGTTTACTCGCAGCACAACGGGCAGGAGAAAAAATCGCCGTTGAAATTAAAACATTTTTGGGTGACTCCCCGATTACGGATTATCATGCGGCATTAGGACAGTTTCTGAATTATCGGCTTGCATTAGAACTTAAGGAACCCGATCGCAAGCTTTATTTAGCAGTTCCTGTTGCGGTGCACGAAGCTTTTTTTCAGCGGGAGTTTTTGCAAATTTCGGTAGAGCGGCATCAAGTTAACCGCATTGTCTACGATCCAGTGAATGAGGTGATTGTACAATGGATAAGCTAGAGCATTATCGTCAGTCGATTCAAGCATTATTGACTGAATATGTGGCAACTCCGATCTCCAATGGTGCGATCGAATCGCAAATAATTTTTGATACGCAGCGGGATCATTATCAAGTGACGAATGTTGGTTGGGATGGACATCGGCGGGTGTATGGATGCGTGCTGCATTTAGATATTAAGGATGGCAAGATTTGGTTGCAGCAGAATACAACGGAGATGCGAGTGGCGCACGAGTTGGTGGCAATGGGTGTGGCAAAGGAGGATATTATCTTGGGATTTCAAGCAACCTATGTGCGCGAGTACACGGGCTTTGGAGTGGCTTAGCGATCGCTAAAAATAATGTCACCAGCAGCGATTTCCTGACGTACTATCTCAGCTAGACTATCCCACTGAGCGTCTGTTGTAGCTTCAAATTGAGCCTTCCACACCTGTTCGTCACTGATATCCTCTTCCGCCATTAGAATGCGGATTAACTCTCGTTTGTCGATCGCAGATAGTTGTCTAATGGTAGGGAGTAATTCTGTTAGTGTCATCGGTTGTTTTCCTACGATGCGTCTATGTTAACGGTAGCAGGTCAACGTAGTAATTGCAACTTCTAGGGGAGTTTGACAAAAAATGCCCAAAAATTGCTATAATAAAGAGTCTTAGAAACTTAACACTAAAGGCTGAGGTTAAAGTCGTGACAATAACTTCACAAGAAACGGATGTAGAGATTCAACAATTCCCTATTGTTCTGGGACAGGGAGGGGAAATTACCATTCCCCAGTTATTACAAGATGCTCTCAAGGTCGATCGGGGAGATATGCTGGTGCTACTCCAAATAGGTAATTTGATTGTGCTTGCTCCCAAACAACCTCAAGTTCCCCAACTAATCGATCGGATTGCAACGATTATGGAAAATGAAAATGTGGGTTTGACTGATTTATTGGCGGGTTTAGAAGCGGAGAGAGAGGCGATTTGGCAGGAGAAACAGTCTTGATGCGTAGGATATTTGCAGACTCCAGCGTGTTAATTGCCGGATGCGGATCGCGAACGGGAGCTAGTCGTGCTGTGCTGACAATGGCTGAAATAGGTCTTTTAAAGTTGGTTATATCTGACCAAGTTTTGAAGGAATGCGATCGCAATTTACGCAAAAAAATACCTGCGTCTCTGCCAATTTTTACAGAGTTGCTAGCTACTATTAACCCCGAAATTCAACCTGATCCATCCCTCGAAGAATCATCGCGGTGGGCGGCTATTATTGAAGCTAAAGATACCCCGATTTTAGCAGCGGCTGTTCTGGCAAATGTCGATCGCCTGTTGAGCTTAAATACCAAAGATTTTACGTCCGAAGTTGCTGCACAAAGCGGGTTAATGATTCAAACTCCAGCAGAATTTGTTACAGAAATCCGAGAGATTGTAGGAAAAGGTTTGTCGTCAACGTGATTCGAGGGTGATGAGCGACGAATAATAAAGGCGATCGCCCTTTGTTTTTTTGAGTAAGGGCGATCGCTCTTCGCACACCACAATCTATTATGGTTTTATCCAACCTTTAACGATCGCCTTCCCGACATTGACATAAGGATTGTCTAAAAACTCTTCGATCGCAGCTTCACCACCAGCCTGCAATGCACCAACCGCACGACGCTTGAAACTGGGGGTAGTTTCATCATTAACGTGAGCAATCTTTTCCGCATCAGTAGCGGTGGGATTACTTACCTCTAATTGTTTGAGCAGTTGTTGAATTTCTTTTGCTGAAGCCGCAAGAGTTTGTTTCTGTTCTGATTGTTGGACAAAAGAGTTGTTGTCAGAGCTGGCATTCTCACCCATAGCCCCAACCTGACCATGATTATTATAAGAAGTTTGTGACACTACTTTACTCTCGGATACGGGTTTATACTCTACATTTCCATCGACGTTTCCTTGAACCAAGTTGCCCTGAAAACTACTATTATTCATGTCTACAGATTTACGTTCCATAACTGCTAGCATCCTCAATTGCTAATGTTTACTTTTAGTGTTATGTTAGCTCAATTACCAGAAAGATACGAAGTATTACCACCGACATTTCCCTGTATTAAGTTACCTTTTACTTCACTATTGTTGATACATATTTCATAAGATACGTTGTTTTTTTCTTTTTCTATAAAATCATATATGCCTAAAACTATCTGTTTGAGTTTTGCTAGTTCATCCGTAACAAATAGCGTTTTGTCACCTGAATTTAGAGTAATTAATAGACCGTGGTATTTGGGCTTTTTCCAGTTCCAAACTACACCTCCAATTGCAACCAATACCAACAAACCACCTAGTGCACTGTTACCTATACCAGCTATCAATGAAGCAAAAAAAATACTGACAATTATCGACCAAGGAATCGTTCCAATATCGACCGCTCCTTCACTAAAACTTGTTATATTGTGAGTTTGATAAACAGTATTTGAAAAACGAACTGTTCTTTGGGTTATAGTAATAACTTGATTTCGTTCTAAAGCGATGCTCTGATTACTTCCCAAGAGGTTTGGTGTTGCCATTTATTATACCTATAAAATTGATGTTTGATGCTATGTGACGACACCCTTTTCAGCTCTGAGGCACAACTACGCGCCTGTTAATAAACACTCTAGTAAGATGCTTGTGTCTGCTTTACTGATACTAAACCGATCGCACAAAAATTAAAAGCGGAAAAAGACGGATTTTTCTTAAATTATTGTAAACTACGGAAAAAGACGGATCGAGACGGATAAAGTCGGCTATAATAACCACTGTCCTCCCACATCCCGGATGATGCGCCTTCAAGAAATACTTCAATTTATAGATGATGCTGTCTACGCCAAGACAGGCAAACATTTAAATGACTTGCAGCGCGGAATTATTGAAGGAACGCTGAAGCGTCAAAAGTATGATGACATTGCAGAAAATTGTGGTTGTTCAGCGGGTCATGCTAAGGATGTAGGTTACGAGCTTTTGCAAATGTTATCTGATGTCTTTGATGAAGAAGTTGATAAAAAAAATCTTAAATCAGTCGTAGAACGGCAAGGTGCTCTAAATATTTCTTTGGGTGCTCGAAGCTTTAATAGCAATAATAATATAATCGGCTGTGTAAACATGGGTTCCGAACAAACAATTCCTACGCCAGATAAAAGTCAGCCGGAAAATCCCGACTTGCAGGATGAAAGCAAAAATCAAACTAAGATTGAAACAATAGATAAATTACGGCAGTTTGGCTTAAGCGATGAGCAAATTGCCGAAGCGCTAGATCTACCTTTAGAGCAGGTTAAACAGGTGGACTTGGAGGAATAAATTCTGCGCCCTGTGCGAATTTTACTAAAGTGAAACTAAAAAAGGAGATATTTCAGGCGTTGTGCATAATTCCCAGAAACCGGGTTTCTTCCGAGATATTTAGCCACCCAACCCAAATTTTGTAAGAAACCCGGTTTCTTAGCCTTTGCATACTTCCCAGAAACCGAATTGGAGAATCAATTGAAAATCAAAATTATCATTCACGAAGCAGAAGAAGGCGGATACTGGGCAGAAGTTCCTGCTATTCCTGGCTGTGCAACAGAGGGAGAAACCTTCGAGGAACTACTGCAAAACCTCTAGGTCGCGATCGAAGGTTGCCTTGTTGAACTAAAATAAAATATCCCCAGATATTTTCAGCTATGAACACAAAACTCATTGAATCCTTAGTACAAATCATTCAGACGCTCTCAGAAGAGGAGCAATTGCTAATCAAAGCAAAATTGTTTAGCAACATCCCCTATCCTTCTACTGTGGAAATAACCCAGTTAGCCCAAAGCGGGAGAGCATTTCAATTCCTGCACGATGAACCTGATATTTACAACCTTGAAGATGGAGAGCCAATTTAGTGAAGCTAAAAAAAGGAGATATTGTTTTAGCTGAATTTCCCTTTACAGATTTGAGTTAGAAAAAGTTACGTCCGGCTTTAGTGCTGTGGGCAAGTTCAACTATAGATGAAATTACTATCTGCTTCATTTCTTCGCAAAATGTCACTAGCCTAAGTTCAGATGAATTTACTTTAAATGCTTCCGATCCAGAATTTTTTAGTACGGGATTAAGAGTATCTTCTAAAGTTAGAGTGACTCGGATTGTCAGCCTTGAACAGAGATTAATCGTGAGACGATTGGGCGAGTTAGAAAGTCAGCAAATGCAGCAATTGAATGCAACTATAATACAAGCATTTCAATTAGTATAGCCTTGTTGAGTCTCGCGCGCTTGCCGGAAACGATCGCAAATCCCTGCAATAAAAGTTTCGCCATGATTTCAAACCAGCACCGGACGACTTCTCAGCGGCACAAGAATTTCATGCAAAACACTAGGCTTCGCACTAAGATATACTTCACCACAATTACCCTCGTTATATCCGACAACAATAGCCCCGATCGCACTACCGATTTCAGGATACATCTCTTCACTCATCTCTCCCTCATCCAAAAAGTCTGGAATTTTAATCAAACCTTTGACACCATCTTCACCAATATTAACAAACACTCCAAAGGGAGCATGATATTCAACTTTACCCAGCAAAAACTGCCCCAATCTGTACTTTAATTTAATTTGTTCCCAGCTTTGACTATCCATAATATTCACTGTGGTTTGAGGACTCGTGGAAATTGGTTGAGTATGGCAAACAAGCGTTGAGGTACAATTACCTCAATTCGCTCGTAACCGTCTTTTTCATCATAGCGATATTCCAGCGACTTGAAATACTGCTCATAACTTGACCGATCAATTGAAACCTCCAGTATCCCTTCTTTATAGCTTTGATTATACTCTTCTGCAATACTTCGATCGTTGGGGCCGGCAAAATAGCAATTTCCATCGACATAAGGAGGATTGTAGGGAAAATCGACTGGTTGAAATCCCTCTTTCAGTAATTTCTGACCTTTGCGTTTTTGAGGTGCTTTGTAAATCGTAATGATTTGGGGGGATTGTGACTGACTAGGTTCCATGTAAAATGCTTCAAATCTCCCTACACTTTCCTTCACTAAATGCTTGTTCTGCTTGTCGAATCAAGGGGTCAAATTTGCCTGCTTTCAAATCCTCTTCGATTTGCCGATCCCAAAGAGATTCTTGGAACTCTTCAAGCCATTCAAAAAACTCTGCGAGTTCATTTTGTGGAAGTTCCCTTACTGCTGTCTTGAGTTCTGTAATGTTCATGGGTAAGTAATTTTTTTCGTAATATTCGTTTACCTGTTTGCTCTAATTATATAGCATCGATCGACATCACCGACCTTCGCCATCACATTATACCAAAGGGTGCATCTCACTTTTGAAGAGGGCGAAGCATGACCGCATATAAGTTATTAGTTATAATTTTATATTGACTGCGGTCATGCTTCGCCCCTACAAACATATTTGCTTGCATTGAGATGCACCCATACCAAATCTCCTTCTATTACCTCTCTTCAGTCTCGCGTTTCGCCGACTTGGTTGTTCCTGTAGAAGTGATTTCAATCGTCTGGTGACTGACAAATTAGTAGCATGGAAAGAGGAATCTTCGTCTGTGGATGTATCGGTTCCTGGAATTCGCACACTCTCCAGCCGGATTCCGATACTTGTTGAAACCAGGAACTAACTGTGCGGAAATACCAGGGCATCGGCTCTCGAAAAGCTCCGCCGAAATTGTCGAAAGTCTCGATTTTCCATCCGTCAACATAGGGCTGTTGCTGACACGCTGTGAATGGATGAACTGTCTGGATTAACAAATGTCCGTCTGAGACTGTGGCTTGGCGTAACGATCGCAATAAATCTCCAATTTCCTCGCCGAGTAGCGAAAAATTGCAGACAATCCCATCGTAGGATTGACCGAGTATCCCTGGATTGGCAATAATCTCATCGTAGCCGATCGCCCGAAAACAACCGCTGCTTTTCTCACGAGCGCGATCGATCAAACCACGGGAAGCATCAACTCCAACCACCTCTACACCGTGCTTTGCTAAGGCGCGCCCCAGCCAACCTTCACCGCATCCGACATCCAGCACTCGCCGATGCCCGTAGCGCAGCACAGCTTGTAGAATAGCCTCATCCGTTGCTGCGCGGCGACTTTCGATCGAATTTTGCTCGATCGCCCGCGTCCATGCGTCAGCATTAGCTTCCCAACTCTGTTGAATTTGTTGTTCAGGGCGATCGCATTTCATGGTAATTCTATTCTTGGTACTAAGACTTACGAAGAAATCTGATTTTGAATCCGATTCTGCGTAAGTCCTGAGTATATAAAAACGAGTTCAGAAAGAGCGATTCTTAAACCCATCTACCCACAACAACCCTCACCGTTCCATCCGCCAAAGTTTCCTCTTCTTCCACATTAAAACCCTCAGACTCCACCGCCGCCATCAAACTTTTGCGCGCGTATTTCTGACTGATTGAATTAACAAAATCCTGCTGGTTAATGCGAGCGCCCCAAAAATCCGCCACCAATTCATAATCCTCTCCGCTGCGCCGAAAACCCAAATCGTAACCGTTCGACTGCCGAATCACGTACTCGGCATTAGTTTTCTCGCCATGATAACCCCGCACCTGCACATTGCACTCTACTTGATAACCCAACTCTTCCAACACTTGATGCAGCAGTTCGCCGTTTTTGATCTGAACCTTGATCGTTGTGAAGTGTGACATATCACTTTCGGATTTTTGTGTGAAACGCTGATTTGATTATAATAACATAAATAGCAACAGTCAATAAGTTAGGACTTACGCTATTTAACCCGATATTTACGAAATATTGCGGGTTTTGCTTTTTTTGCGCCTGCAATTAAACCCGGTTTCTGGCAGCTTGGTACCCAGCGTCATGCCCTTGCCAAAATTTAAGTTTTAAATCGCTCTACCGATTGTCAACTTTCGTGTCTCGCCAGTTAATTACCAATTCCCCAATTTCCCAATCTAAAATCTAAAATCTAAAATCTAAAATGGTATGATTTCCGACAATTCTAACCAACCCAAAGAATATGATGCCGTCCTCGGCGGCCAAAGTCAAATCCCGATCGCCGCCGCCGTTTTGGGAGGCATCGCCGGAGTCAAGCAGCGCTTGCACAGTCCTAGTGTCGAGCCGCGCATGGCCGCCGTTAAAGATGCTCCTAAATACGGAGACGCCGGTTTGAATTTAGCAATTGCAGCCCTGCTAGATCCCGCACTCGAAGTGCAGCGAGTTGCTTATTCAGTTTTGCGACAACGGACAGAACCTTTTGTCCGCCAAGCTTTAACAGAATTCGTACCTTACCAGTTGTTTGACTGCATCCGCACTGTGAAAACTGGGACAAATGTAGCGATTAGTCCCGGAGGATCTCGCACGGCGAGTTTGCACGGCAAAATAATTAGAATTTGCGATTTAGAGACAGGAGAAATACTCTATACTGTAGACAAGTATCCCCGCGCTCAAGAAACTTTTGTTCTTTGCCAAGAAACCGAAGTTTTTGTCAGGAGCAGAAATCTTCCGAAACACCGCGCGATCGAAATTTGGCAGGGAGGAGAATTGCTGCATACTTCCCTCGGACACGAAGGGGAAATTACCGCAATTGTCATCAGTCCCGACAGTCGAGTTATCGCCACGGGTTCGGCAGATACTACAATCAAAATTTGGGATTTAGAGAGCGGAAAGTTAATTTGTACTTTTGGCAGTCATTTAACTTGGGGAGCTCATAAAGGAGGAATTGCGAGTTTGGCTTTTAGCCCGATCGCACCAACTCTCGCGCTAGCAGCAGTTCTGATGGTACCATTAAAATCTGGAACCTCGGCAGCCGAGAATGCTCCCAAACAATTAAAGGTTATGCCAATTGTCTAGCTTTCAGTCGAGACGGGCAGACTTTGGCTGCTGGCGGCTGGGACAGAAACATTCAACTGCGCCAGCTATCGCATCCGGATAGTCCAATAACTTTGGCAGGGCATTTTAACTCGATAAATGCGATCGTCTTTAGTCCCGACGGGCGCACTGTTGTCAGTGCTAGCGCCGATGGTAATCTCAAATCATGGAATGCCCGCACCGGCGAACAAATTCACACTCTCGGCGGACATCAAGCTTCTGTTACTTGTCTTACTTTTAGCAGCGATGGCGAAACTATTATCAGCGGCAGTTTAGACAAAACTATCAAATCTTGGGGAATTAATTGAAGGCAGAAGGAATAAGAAATAACGCAGAAGTCAGAAGGAAGGGCAATATCAAATCCGCCCTTCATCGTCCTGTATTCATCTCTCTTATCTCCCTCTGTGTTCTCTGTGTTCTCTGCGGTTAAATAATTCCGATGCAACCGGAAACGATATAACATCTCTGGGAACAGTAAAAACCGTTTGTTACTCTTCCCTGAGCGTCCCGGCACACCAAAGCTGATATACATATAGCGAGTGTCCCGCACACCAAAACACCGTGTAAAAGCAAAACACAGATGTGGCCCTTGGAAAAAGCAAGAGGAAATGACGAAGAGGGAAGGGGCAATCGACAATCGACGGCATGGGGCAAGTGCAATGCGAGAACTTCCTAACCGTCGGGCCCGGTGGTTATATTTCAAAATTCGCGATTTCCGATTCCTAGGTGCGTAAATATACGCAAGCAAATATAATAACTTTATAATTCTAGGTCTTGTGCAAGCCGAGGATTGCGAAACTTCTTTTTGCACTACTACACATACTTAGGGTAAAAGTATCGATTCGGAACCATTATTCAGCTTGTTGTCAATTTCTGAATAGTCGCCACACAACCGGGCAAGCCACGATTTATGAATCCTTGACACTAGCTTGAAATTATCGAATCTTCCTCAGATGAGTATCGCAACGAACTGTAATATTTGATTGAAAAAGTTTATGCTTAAAAGATAGGCAGGGGTTAAATATAACAGTGCTTCCCTGAGTAACCATGTCACACTGCAACCAATCCATCTATGCTTCCAGCAATGCCACAGAAATCTGCGGTACTACTGCCAGTTGGCAGGAAAAAGCCGATCGACTAACGGTAGAATTAGGCAACACGCGCGATCGGCTTCAGGCAGAAATCGATCGCCTGAAACAAGACAACCAAACCCTGCACGCCGCTGTCAGTTGTGCTCCAGTTTTCCTGTGGGCAACCGACAAAGACGGCAGGTTAACCCTTGCAGCAGGCAAAGGATTGGAAAATTTGGGGCTCGAACCGGCTGAGACCCTCGGGCAGTCGATTTTTGCAGTTTACAGCCAGCCAGATATCTTAGAAAATATTGCCCAGGTACTAGCGGGAAACGATCGCACTTGGAATGCCCAACAGGGGCATTTTATTCACGAAATTCGATCGGCACCGCTGCAAGACGCAAACGGCGAAGTTGTCGGGGCTGTCGGTGTTTCTACTGATATTACCGAGCGCGAGCGAGCCATGACAACTCTCTCTCTTTCAAATCAAGAATTAGAAGACAAACTTACTCTGCAAACGGCAGTCTCGAATGCAGCACTGGCCGAAAGCGAAAAAAAGTACCGCAACCTCGTAGAAACCTCCCAAGAGTTGATTTGGTCGATCGACATTCAAGGCATCTTGACTTTTGTCAATTCCGCCGCCAAAAGGATCTACGGTTACGAACCCCTAGAAATGATCGGTCGTCGCTTTGCAGATTTTTTGATTAAAGAAGAAAAAGCCAGACAAATAGAAATATTTGCCCAACTCTTAGCAAGAACCAGCCTTCAGCCACAAACCCCTAATTTGCCTTACGAAATAGTACACATCCGCAAAGACGGTACCGCCGTCCACCTGCGCGTCAACAGCATCGTCAACCAAGCTGAAAACGGCGCTATTTTAGGCCTGTGCGGAACGGCGACAGATATTAGCGATCGCAAGCGATCCGAAGAAGCACTCCAAGAAGCTACAGACCAACTTCGCGCCGTCTTGGATGCCGTGCCCGGACTGATTTCTTGGGTCAGTTCAGATTTGCGGTATATTGGAGTCAACCAGCACTTAGCAACCTCGTTCAAACGGTCTCCTGAAAGTTTTGTCGGGGAAGAAATCAACTTTCTCGACAAAGGCTCAACTTTTGGACAACTGATCCGAAACTTTTTTCACAGTTCATGTCAGCAAACCTCCCAAGAAATAGATATAGAAATTAACGGCTTAGCCTGCAATTATTTAATAGTAGCTCAAAAATATCATCAAGGAACCGCAGCAGTTTCCGTAGGAATAGACATTACCGAGCGCAAGCGCGCCGAAGCTCAAAAAAGCCAATTAATCGTTTCTTTGCAAGAGTCTGAATGCAAATTTCGGAGCCTTTACGAAGCCACCAGCGACGCAGTAATGCTGATCGAAGAAGACAATTTTTTTGACTGCAACCTCGCCACCCTAGCAATTTTTGGTTGCAGCAATCAAGAACAGTTTTACGGCAAGAAACCTAGCGAATTCTCCCCGGAATTTCAGCCTAACGGACAAGACTCGTGCAGTCTAGCAACACAAAAAATATCCGCAGCAATGCAAACAGGTAGCTGTCGCTTTGACTGGGTGCACAAACGGCTAGACGATTCAGAATTTCCCGCAGAAGTGCTGTTAAATGCAATGGAAATTAACGGTAGAAAAATAATTCAAGCAGTAGTGCGGGACATTACAGATCGCAAGCGCGACGAAGATCGCATCAAAGCATCCCTCGCAGAAAAAGAAGTCCTCCTCAAGGAAATTCACCATCGCGTCAAAAACAACCTTCAAGTTATTTCGAGTTTGCTCAAACTTCAGTCCCGCTACATCCAAGACAGTCGCGTTAGTGAAATGTTAAAAGAAAGTCAAAACCGAGTCAGATCGATGGCCATGGTGCACGAACAATTGTATCAATCCAAAGACTTGTCAAACATTGATTTTGCTGAATACATCCAAAATCTTGCCCACAATTTATTCCAAGCTTATGAAATTGATACAGAAGGCGTGAAGTTGCAAACAAATATTGCGCCGTGTTCTATGAATATTGATACGGCAGTTCCTTGCGGGTTAATTATCAACGAGCTTGTGACAAACTCGCTCAAGTATGCTTTTACAGGACAAACTCAAGGTAAAATAAAAATAGATTTTACTTTAGATAATAACCGGGTTTGCGTGCTAGCTGTGAGCGACAGTGGAATTGGTTTCCCTCCAGACTTAGATTATCGAAATGCCCGAACATTGGGTTTGCGACTGGTCGGGTCTTTGGTCAAGCAAATTCGGGGTAAAATAGAACTGTTAGAAACGGCAGGCACGAATTTTAAAATAACATTTTCCAAGCAAAATAGCACTTTAAGGAGACAACTTAATGTCAAATAAAAAAATTCTGATAGTTGAGGACGAAAGCATCATTGCGGAAGACATTTCCGACAGTTTAATATCTAGAGGGTATAGCATAACAGGTATTGTGTATTCCGGAGAAGAAGCGATTGAATCCGCAGCCGAATTCAGACCAGATTTAGTTTTGATGGATGTTAACCTCCAAGGAGAAATCGACGGAATTACAGCAGCAGAAGAAATTCGATCGCGCTTTCAGATTCCGGTAGTTTATTTGACAGCTTATGCGGACGAAAACACTTTACGGCGCGTCAATGCAACGAAACCTTTCGGCTATATTGTGAAACCATTTGAAGAAAAAAACTTGCACACAACTATTCAAATAGCTCTCCACCGACATCAGCATGACTGCTTGACAAACTTGCCAAATCGTTCGCTGTTACGAGAGCAGCTAAGTCTGCTATTAGACAAGCAAAAAGAATTGCCCGAAATGATTCCCGTTGTCATTCTTAGTTTAGATAGAATTAACCGAATTAACAGTACCTTGGGGCACGATATCGGCGACTACGTACTTTGCAAAGTTGCTGAGCGGTTGAGCAACTGCACGGAGAAGATTAATATTGTGGCTCGTTTGGAATCTGCCGAATTTGCAATTGTTCTCGAACCAGTTGCCGAAAAACAGGATGCTGCCAAGATTGCTCGAAACATTTTAGATATTGTAGCCCAAGCTATGATTGTCAAAGGCTCGGAACTCTATGTCACGGCAAGTATGGGCATTTCTTTGTCTCCTGGCGACGGCAACGATGGAGAAGAGCTGCTAAAAAATGCTTATACAGCTATGTACAATTCTCAGGAAAAAGGTGGCAACAAGTATCAGTTTTATACGGCAAAAGTTGCGAATAATTATATCAATAAATTTACTCAAGAGACTTGCCTGCGTAATGCTTTAAAACGCTCGGAATTTGAAGTTTACTATGAGCCACAAATAGAAATTAAAACCGGAAAAATTATTGGTGCTGAAGCTTTGGTGCGCTGGAACCATCCAAAAAGGGGCAGAGTTTCCCCTGCGGAATTTATTCCCATGGCTGAAGAGATGGGCTTGATTGCACCGCTGGGCGAATGGGTGTTAGAGACGGCTTGCAGGCAAACTAAAGCTTGGCAAACAGAGGGTTTGCCTCCGCTGCGGGTAGCAGTCAACGTATCAGCCCGCCAGTTCGATCGCAAAAATTTGACCGAGAGAGTCAGCCAGATATTAAGAGAAACTCATCTAGATCCTAAATGTCTGGAATTAGAATTGACGGAAGGTTTAGTTTTGCAAGATGAAGCGGCAGCAGCTCAAGCTTTTACTGTGTGGAGAGATATGGGGATTAGGATAGCAATTGATGATTTTGGCACGGGATATTCTTCTTTGAGTTATCCGAAACGCTTGCCGTTTGATGCGCTCAAAATTGATAAGAGTTTTATTCGCGATATTGCTGACGATCGCCAAAATGCTGCGATTACAATAGCGATTATTCAAATGGCGCACTCCATGAATATGACTGTGATTGCTGAGGGGGTAGAAAATCAGCGGGAACTTTCTTTTTTGTGTGCACACGATTGCGACGAAATTCAAGGTCATTTTTTCAGTCAGGCTTTGCCAAAGGCTGAGTTTGAAGTGCTGCTCAAAAGCGATAAGTGCTGGAATTTTTAGGCATTGGGAATTGGGCATGGGGCATGGGGGATTGTTCAACAGTTGACAGTTGACAGTTGACTGTTGACTGTTGACTGTTTGATAGCGATCTTTACCTTTAAGTCCGAGGATTGGAGTAATGAATAGTCTAATACCATTTTTATAAAATTGTGCAATACGCTTGACCCCCCCTAGCCCCCCCTTGTAAAGGGGGGGACAAGAATACTGTTGCTTTTTTTTAATTGGTATAATTTTAATTTCTCCCGATCGGGGTTGGGGCTTTCAACCAATTCTTTCTGGTAATTTTCCGCAATGACTAATGACTAATGACTAAGAGGGCGGGCACTCAAGGCCGGGCCCCTACCAACTGACAACTTACTAATTTAAAAGATTCGCCCAACCAGCCAATTTCCCAGCCACAACCCGAAACCAGAAGTAGCCACTAACAGGATAAATGTGTAAAGCCCGCCATTGCCGATCGACCTTTCCCCAGCTACCATCCGCGCCACAACTCCCGCAATAATCCCGATCGCAGCCCAAGCCCCATAAACAGCCTGAGAGCCCGCCACAGCCAAGGCTTGGGGTAGAGCCTCCGCACCCGGCCCAGCCAAAGCCCCCGCCCACGCACCAATCAAGAGCCCGATCGCACCTCCAAGCCCGACGGGCCCACCAGAATGTACGCCTAGTTCCGCCGCCAGCCCGCACATCAAGCCCACAATCCCCCAACAAACCGCCTCCACTAACACCTTCAGCCAATTACCGGAACCCGTTCCAGCCATCAATCCCACCACTGTCAGCACTCCCGCTGCTGCCAAAACTACAGCCACGGCCCGGGACTGGGCCTCTGAACTGGCGATCGCCCCCAAACCAGCCCCAACTAGCGCCCAAGCAGCCCCTGTTGCGATTCCTCCCGCCTGAAAACCGGCGATCGACCCCCCCACCGTCCCAGCCAAAACTAACGCCGCCAGCCACACTCTAGGCGTTGCCGAACCCTCCGCCAGCAAAATCGCGGCCCACAACCAATCCGCACCCCAGATTAAAGTCAACATCCACATTGGGGCGTCAAATTTCGTCAAAATGTAGCCTGTCACAGCGTAACTCCCAACTGCGATCGCCAACTGCCCCCAAGGGAAGATGGAATATTTTTGAGATAGCCGCGGTTGTGAGTATGGAGTCGGAAATTCTTTTTTCCGGTTCGGGGTAAGGTAGGCATATTTTTGAGATGGCCGCGCTTCCCTCGCCACGGTGGGCCCCGATGGCTTTTTCCCCCCCCACGTTTGGCGATTTTGAGTTGTAAATCGTTTCTTGTTTTTCGGGTTGTTTGGAGTGGAAATTTTGTGGGATGCGGCTTTTTTTTGCCGGCTTTGAGTGCGCTGGGAACCGGGCTTGCGGGCTGATTTTGCCGATCGCCTTCTCAGCGGCTTTTCGGGCGGCTTTTCTGGTGGTGATGGTTGCGGTGGCTGCTGAGATGGTTTGTCGATCGCCGGAGGTGGAGGCTGACTGAGAAATAACACCAACTCGTCGTAAGCTTGATTGATTTCTGTTAATCTTTGTTGGGCTTTTTGTTGCAGGCGATCGTTGTGTGCAAACCGATCGGGATGCCACACAAAGGCTAAATCCCTGTAAGCGCGCTTAATTTCTTCTGGGGAAGTTCCAGGCTCTATTTCGAGGATTTCGTAGCATCGATTAATGTCACCCATAAGCTTCGATCGGCTGGTGTTGTTCAACAGTTGACAGTTGACAGTTGACAGTTTGAGAGCTACCTCAACCGCTTAACTCCGAGGATTGGAGTAATGAATAGTCTGATTTTAATTTCTCCCTCAAAGCGAGAGACTTTCAATTAATTCTTTCTGGTAAATTTGCGATCGTACTTAACTACCAGCCGGGAAGTCTAAGGGTATATTCAGAGGGGGATGAATCTCAATTGCTGCGCGAAGTACCCCCGAATGAATTACCGCGCTTGATGAAAGGCTCGTCGGATGGAGGAACGGAAGCCGACAATTATTCTTGTACACCCCTTGATGAAGAGGAAATACTCTGATACTATATTAGTCAAGTGGGGGTGGAACTACCTCACTATAAAAAGCCTTTGAAAAAAAGGAAAAAGAAGCCTGCGGTCTAACTGTACCCAGTTGACCGCCAGGTTCGTTCACTATCTTCTACCATTCTCAGCCAAGCTGCACATTAAGCCGATCGAGCGATTTGAGATTTGAGATTTTGGATTTGAGATTTTAGATTTGGAAAGTAGTTATGATATAAGGGTTTCGAGCTTTTTTAACGTTGCGTTCGGTTTTAAAAAAGGTATGACAACTGGGTAGAATGGAAAAATAGTTTCGGGCGATCGCCATCTGTGTCAGTGTCGGAAAATCAACCTCCCACCTTCATCCTAGTTGACGGCCACTCCCTGGCCTTTCGTTCCTACTTCGCCTTTGCCAAAAGTCGAGACGGAGGCTTGCGAACTACCACAGGCATTCCCACCAGCGTCTGTTTTGGCTTTCTCAAGTCGCTGCTGGAAGTTATGGCCGCCCACGATCCCCAGTACATGGCGATCGCCTTTGACCTCGCCACGCCCACTTTTCGCCACGAAGCAGACGAAACCTACAAAGCCGGTCGTGCCGAAACCCCCGAAGATTTTATCCCCGATCTCAAAAACCTGCAAGAACTCCTGGGCTATCTCAATTTACCAGCAGTCACTGCTCCGGGCTACGAAGCCGACGATGTTTTGGGAACTTTGGCGAACAAAGCCAGCGCCGCGGGTTATGCGGTTAAAATCCTGACGGGCGATCGAGATTTGTTTCAATTAGTAGAAACCGAGAAACACATCAGCGTATTGTACTTGAGCACGGATGAACTCAGGCGATCGGGCAAAGGCAAATCCCAAGAATACGGCCCGGAAGCAGTCAAAGAAAAACTCGGAATTATACCAGCACAAGTAATAGATTACAAAGCCCTCTGCGGCGACAAATCCGACAACATTCCCGGAGTCAAAGGCATCGGCGACAAAACCGCCCTGCAATTATTGGAAGCTTACAATACCCTCGATGGCATCTATGCTGCGATCGACGACATTAAAGGCGCAACCAAGAAAAAGCTCGAAGAAGGCAAAGAAGCGGCCTATCATTCTCAGAAGATGGCGACAATTATTCAAGACGTTCCCCTAGAAATTAACTTAGAAGATTGCCAGCTCAAAGGTTTTGATGAAGCAGCCTTGATTCCGATGCTGGAAAAGTTGGAATTTAAAACATTTTTAACCAAAGTCAAACAAATTCAAAAGCGTTTTGGTGGTACAGAAGAGCCATTGACAGACAGTGGAACAGGCATCTTGCCTGTTGCTGAGAGTGGAACAGGCATCTTGCCTCCTGTTGCTGAGAGTGGAACAGGCATCTTGCCTGTTGCTGAGAGTGGAACAGGCATCTTGCCTGTTGCTGAGAGTGGAACAGGCATCTTGCCTGTTGCTTCGGGCGGGCAAGATGCCCACCCCACAATCAATTCATCTGAAGATGAAGCATTAGCTTTCTACAGTCTTAAAGAAACCCTAGCCGCTCAACAAGCAAACCAACTACCAATTAAACCGCGAATCATTCAAACAACCGAACAGTTAAACGAATTAGTCCAACTCCTACAAACCCACACCGATAAAGCCTCGCCCGTGGCGTGGGATACCGAAACCACCGCCTTAGAACCGCGAGATGCCGAATTAGTCGGAATTGGCTGCTGTTGGGGAACCGGAGAACAAGATTTAGCTTACATTCCCACGGGACACAAAACCGGCACAAACTTGGACAAAGCCACGGTTTTAAATGCTTTGCGTCCGATTTTGGAAAGCGAGAATTATCCCAAGGCGCTGCAAAATGCTAAATTCGATCGCCTAATATTGCGCTGTCAAGGAATCAAACTCGCCGCCGTCGTCTTCGACACCATGCTAGCCAGTTACGTACTCAACCCAGAAACCAGCCACAGTCTCAGCGAATTGTCAAAGAAATACTTAGTCGATTCAGAAGAAAATCACAGTGTCAGCGAACCATTAAGGGAATACTTACGCCATAATCCCAAAAGTTACAATCAATTAGTACCTAAAGGCAAAACAATTGCTGACATCAGCATTCCGAAAGTAGCTGGCTACTGCGGCATGGATGTTCACACTACATTTCAATTAGTAGGTAAACTTAGAGCCGAATTGGATAAAGCGGATAAAAATGCGCCATCTGAAAATTCTCTGCATCGATTGCTGCTGGAAGTAGAACAGCCCCTCGAACCTGTTTTAGCTGAAATGGAATACTGCGGAATTCGCATTGATTCAGCTTATCTCAATACCTTATCCCAAGAGCTAGAAATAAAATTAGCCAAACTCGAAGAAAATACCTATGAGGCTGCGGGAAGAAAGTTTAATTTAGGTTCACCGAAACAACTCAGCGAAATCTTGTTAGAAAAAATCCCCGAACAGTTTCAGAAAAAGTCTCGCAAAACCAAAACGGGATACTCTACAGACGCCGCTGTTTTGGATAAATTGCAAGGAGACCACCCGATTGTAGACGATTTATTAGAACACCGAACATTATCCAAATTAAAATCAACTTACGTCGATGCTTTGCCGCAGTTGGTGCGTGCAGATACCGGGCGAGTGCATACAGATTTCAACCAAGCTGCAACGGGTACGGGCCGACTTTCTTCTTCCAATCCCAATTTACAAAATATTCCGATCCGCACCGAGTTTTCGCGGCAAATTCGCAAGGCTTTCTTACCTGAGTCTGGTTGGCTGATGGTGTCGGCTGACTATTCTCAAATTGAACTGCGAATTTTGGCTCATTTGAGTCAAGAACCTGTGTTAATCGAAGCTTACAACAATAACCGAGATGTGCATACTCTGACGGCTCAACTGCTGTTTGAAAAGGAGGATGTCACGCCGGATGAACGGCGGTTTGGGAAAACGATTAATTTTGGGGTAATTTATGGTATGGGGGCGATCAAGTTTGGTCGTTCGATGGGCAAATCTTCAGCAGACGGTAAAAAGTTTATTGAACGATTCAACCAGCGTTACAGTAAAGTCTTTGAATTCTTGGAAAAAGTAAAAAAAGAGGCGATCGCCCTAGGCTACGTTACCACAATACTCGGCCGCCGCCGCTATCTCAACTTCGACAAAAATGGCAGCCTCCAGCGCTTAAAAGGCAGCAATCCCGAAGACATTCACTCCGAACAACTGGCGCGCTTAAGCAGAGATGACGCCCAATCTTTGCGCGCCGCAGCAAACGCTCCCATTCAAGGCTCAAGTGCTGATATCATTAAACTTGCCATGATTGAGGTAGACAAAATTTTGCAAAACTATCAGGCGCGGCTGCTGCTGCAAGTTCACGATGAATTAATATTTGAAGTACCTCCCGATGAATGGGAAGAATTGCAGCCCAAAATTAGAACGGCGATGGAAAGTGCTCTGCCGCTTAGCGTACCCCTGATAGTTGATATCCACGCGGGGCAAAATTGGATGGAAACTAAATAAAAAAAAGAAAACCATGACACAAAATAAAATCTCCCTTTCGCCTACAATCACCAGCTTGAGCGCAGTTGCTCTGCTTTTCCTACTCTCCGGCTGTCCGCAAAAGCTACCGCCCAACAATTATGCTGTCAAACGAGTCAGCGACGGCGATACTCTTGTCGCCAGCGATGCCGCCGGCAAAGATATTAAAGTGCGTTTTGCCTGCGTAGATGCACCAGAAATTGCTCACACTAACGCCGAAAAAAATAGCAAAAAAGCAGCATATAAAAATCAGTTTAAGTGGGGTAATCTAGCCGAGCAAAGAATGCAGCAACTCGTCAAAGAAGGGGGCGGTCGCGTCGTTTTGACAGTCACTGATACTGACCGCTATGGCCGTAAAGTTAGCGAAGTTCGCTTGCCAAATGGCACATTTGCTCAAGAAGTTTTGCTGCGCGAAGGATTAGCAATGGTTTACACTCCATACTTAAAAAACTGTCCGAGTGCAACTGTTGTGCAACAAGCGGAAGCCGAAGCCAAGAAAAATCGCCGCGGTATTTGGGGAGATTCTAAGTTTGTGCCAGCTTGGGATTTTCGGCACAGCGATAAATGAAGGAAGAAGGAAGAAGGAAGAAGGAAGAAGGAAGAAGGAAGTAAATGTAGGGTGCGTCGCCACGAACAACTCTCGTTGCTATTGAGAGATCTCATAGCGACGCACCCTACCACTTATAACTTCCACAAGTTTGTGGGATGGGCGTCCCGCCCGCCCTTTTTGGACGGGCGGGACGCCCATCCCACAATAATAATAATTAAAATTGTAAATTATTTAATTCGCTATCCTAAGGAAGTAAATATAGGGTGCGTCGCCACGAACAACTCTCGTTGCTATTGAGAGATCTCTGATAGCGACGCACCCTACCACTTATAACGGGGATAAATAACCCGGATTTGGTATTATAGGGTAAATGATGTACTCAATCAAACTTCAAAAGCTTAGCAATACAGGTTTCGGTGTACCCAAATTTTTTGAAAAAGGCGATCGCAAAAAAATCAACCTATGTGTATATTGACATCAGCAAAATTATGTTGTTGGTGTGGTATCTGCGAAGCTTTATCAGACATTTGAGAAACCAGGTTTCTAGACACCGATGCGGAGCATCCTAATTTAGTACAATACAACGAGGATGAGGTTCTGCTCGTAGTGTCCGCAATCTGTGGAATTTGGGCAATAGCTGATATCAAATCCGCCCTTCATCGTCCTGTATTCATCTCTCTTATCTCCCTCTGTGTTCTCTGTGTTCTCTGCGGTTAAATCATTCCGATGCAACCGGAAACGATATGACGGCAGATTCATCCAAGGTCAGACATGAGTTCGAGGGGAGCATCTCACTTTCGCAAAAAGCATTTTTTTTACAGTGCTGTCCTCGAAGAGCGTGCTTTACAAAGCTTTGCTGTGCTCCCGACAGCACTACAAATGCAAAACCCAGATGTACCCAGTTCGATCGCATTTTTAGGCGACTTTTTTTTGGGAAAAGTCAACAAATGTGATAGGCTCCAGATAAATCAATAGACTGCCACGAAAAGCGGTCTATTGCAATCACCCAGAAATTAGTTTGAGGGGACATCAATGAATATCAAACATCTGACTATCTCCGGGATTGCACTGCTGTTGGGTACTGCAATCGTAGGAAATGCTATTGCTCAAGAACTAACCAACGAGCAAAAAACTGTTACTTGTCGCTTGAAAACAGAAGTTGACCAGCGTTCAAGCAACGGTCAAAAATTGGTGTTTTGGCCATTGATAGGCACTGTTCGCAAACAAGTTTCATCTCCTTTTAGAGCAACGCTGCATCCAGATATTGAGTATGTTTTTGTAGCCACTTGCGACGGAAATTGCCAGGATTTAAACCTAACCCTCAAGGATGTCAACACTGGCCAAGAAATCGGTACGAGTCAAAAGACGGGCGAACTGGTATCAATCTCTTTTACTCCGCCATCCCAAGGGGAATATCAAATCACTGCCAAGCCTGGCGAATGTACGAAGGAAGAGGGTTGCAGTTTTGGTATGGGAATCTTCGTTCCTGCCTCTGCTACCGTACCTAATGCTTCAAAACTTCCTGCTGACTTAGCACAATTTCGACTTTGCCAGTAGAAGAATAGCGATAAGTTGGGGATCATCTCATTTTGGCAAAAAGCTTTTTTTGTTGTAGTGCGAGCTTAAGAGCTCGCTTGGTTTTAACAGCAAGCGAGCGGGGACAGCACTACAAACTCCAAACTGAGATGCTCCCATAAGTTGATAAGTTGTGAGTTGCGAGTAGAGTAGAGGCTTGAATCGCCAATCAAATTTATAACTCGCAACTTATCACTCGCTACTTATAGCGGTTCTCCTAAATATGAGTTATGCCAAATTCTGATACGATCGCCCTGAGAGCACACACGGAGAGCGTCTTTACCGGACAGAAGCCTCAGGCAGCCTATAGGAAAGGAACTATCGCTTACCTTTTTCCCCATTACCAATTACCTTTTTCTCAATTACCCTTTACCATAAGCGTGCCAGATCTATCTGAGAAAGGCTATATATAGCAACCGCCCGACGGTGAGGACGTTCCTAATGTCTTAAACCCTGGCTTTTATTGCTTCTTGCTTCTGCCTTCTTGCTTGTGCCATAATTTTTTAACCATAACTCCCCCAAACTGTAAAGCAGGTCGAGGTGTGGAACCCTGCAAAGACCCCATAACTGCCGAAAATTGGCCCTTTGCCAGAACTTTATTTACCCTCAGGCAGGCATCAATTAGAATAATAGATAATGCCCCTCAGGGTGACGAGTATATTGCCCATGTCTTCAACCTTAGCCTCGAACAATCAATCCCAGAACAATTCTCAAATAGGTTTTAAAAGTCTGTTGGGCCGCTTGGGTATCAGGCAAAAAATCGGGTGCGGATACGCCTTGGTCATTGGTATTGCCATTTTGGGCGCCGCCGGGGGACGGGGAGTAGAGTCATATCACAAACAGCAAGTGAGAGAAAAACTCGCGATCGACCGAGATAAAGCCGAAATCCTCACCAATCTGAATAATAGCGCCCAGGAAGTCAGAATTCACCAGCAATCACTGCTGAATCTGACGGGACAACCGCAAATTTTCGATCGCGAACGATCGGACTTTTTGACTCGCGTTGCTCAGATGAGCGGACAGCTAGAACAACTGCAAAGCCAATCGCCGTCGGCTTCTGCCGATGTTACAAAAGATTACCAAGAGATTCAAGAGTTCGCCAAAGCCCACAGCAAAACCGTAGAAGCTTACTTCCAACAAGTCCAGAAACTGCTGGGGAATGCCAAGTTATCTGGTTTGAATCCGCAGCAGCGGCAGGTATTCCAGCGGAATTTGAATAATTTTGCCACGGGGAACAACGCTTTTAAACTCGAACAGTTTTCGCAAGATTCAGCCAAACTGGCTGGCACTTTTCGAGACAAAGCAGACGAGGCATTTAGAACCTACGAGAAAGCTGAACAACTCGGAACTCTGATTCTGCTTGGTTCTCTGTTGGCATCAGCGATTATCGCCACCTTACTGGCAATATACACCAGCAGGGCGATCGCCCGACCACTACAAGCCGCCACCTTCATCGCTCAGCGAGTGTCAGAAGAATCGAACTTTGACCTGCAAGTACCCGTTACCACCTCCGACGAAGTAGGAATGCTGGCAATTTCGATCAACGAACTGATCCAAAGAGTCGCGGAATACACGGAAGACTTGCAAGAAGCAAAAATAGCAGCCGAAGCTGCCAACCGCTCGAAAAGTGCATTTCTCGCCAACATGAGCCACGAACTCCGCACCCCCCTAAACGCCATCATCAACTACAGCGAAATGCTGCAAGAAGATGCTCAAGATTCCGGCTCCGAAGACTTTCTCCCCGACTTAGAAAAAATTCAAACCGCAGGCAAACATTTGCTCGACATGATCAGCGATATCCTCGATATTTCTAAAATAGAAGCAGGTCATGTGACGCTTTATTTGGAACACTTCGATGTGGCGACGATGATTGAAGAAGTGATGACTACGGCTCAACCGCTAGTAGAGAAAAAAGGCAATGCTTTAAGGCTGCAAGCAAAAGGCGAACTCGGCATGATGTACGCCGACCAACCGAAAGTCCGGCAAATTCTCCTCAATTTGCTCAGCAATGCTGCCAAATTTACCGAAAAAGGCGTCATTACTATCGAGATAGAAAAAGTTAAAAATGAAAATCCAAAACCTAAGAAAAGGAATAAAAATAAAAATAATGCTGTTAATTCGGGTTCAAACTACAGTTCTCAATTTTTAATTTTTCGAGTCAGCGATACTGGGATTGGGATGACAGACGAACAATTAGAGCAGATATTTAAACCTTTTACTCAAGCTGATCCTTCGACTACTAAGAAGTACGGCGGGACGGGTTTGGGATTGACAATTAGCCAGCGTTTGTGTCAAATTTTGGGTGGCGAAATTAGCGTTGAAAGTGAGAACGGGAAAGGTTCAGTTTTTATTGTCAGTCTCCCGGAACGGGTGGTGATGCAGGCATGAAAACAGTTGACAGTTGGCAGTTGGCAGTTGGCAGTTGGCAGTTGGGGAGCATCTCACGCAAGGCGAATATATCCGTAGGGGCGAAGCATGACCGCAGAAAATATGGGATTATAACTAATAACTTATATGCGGTCATGCTTCTTCAGGCTTCAAAAACCAGATGCACCCGGCCGTAGGGTGCGTCGCCATCAACAATCCCTACAAAGATCAACAATCTCCGAGCGACGCACCTGACAAAATTAATCAGCAGTCATTAGTTGTTGTTATACACTGGAAAAATGGGCAAGTACAGAAACCGCCATATCGGGCGCGGACATCAATAGCTTGATGAATCGATCCCCGAACCCTATAGCATAAATGGAATAAGAATTAAATAACTTACAATTTTAATTATTGTGGGATGGGCGGGACGCCCGTTCTTTATAGACGGGCGTCCCGCCCATCCCACAAGCTTGTGTAAATTATTTAATTCGCGATCCTAAGTGTAATGAATCAGGCGCGAAGCTGATTTTGACACGGATACACGGATTAATTATTGAGTAATCCTAACATTTTCTTCACTTCGGCTAAAGGCATATAAGGCTGATTTGCATTTTCTTCTTTTGCCACCCTCAAATCAATCAAATCTTCTATATCAGCAATTAATTCTTGCAGTGCTTCAAATTTTTCATAAAGAATCACGGCAAATTCTTTTTTGCCGTTTTTGGTGATAAATTCAGGATGTAATGGAATCATCTATATTTCGTCTCGGCGTTGAAATGTAAATAGTTTTTATATATTTGAGGACTTGAGTCCTCTGATTTTAGGCGGACTAAAGTCCTCACTACAAACCTGCGGATTAAAGTCCTCACTACAAACCTGCGGACTAAAGTCCTCACTACAAATCTATGCTGAAACACAGGGCGGAAATACCTATCTCAATATACGGGAACACCGATCGCCCGATCGCCCTTAACTCTCTACAATGACAACTATACGGGCAATCGAGCCATTGCCTTGACAGCAGTCATGTTTTTGAATTCAGGGAATTAAAATTTATGCAACCAAATAATCCGAACCAATTTACAGAAAAAGCCTGGGAAGCCCTAGCCCGCACTCCAGAAGTGGTCAAAACAGCCCAGCAGCAGCAGCTAGAAAGCGAACACTTGATGAAGGCGTTGCTGGAACAAGAATCGGGACTCGCTAGCAGCTTGTTTAACAAGGCGAAAGTGTCTGTAGCAAAATTGCGCGATCGCACTGATGAGTTTATCAGCCGCCAGCCCAAAATCTCTGGAAGCGGCGGCAATGTTTATCTCGGCCGTTCCCTGGACAGCCTGCTAGACAGGGCTGAAGCTTATCGCAAAGAGTACGGTGATGAATTTATCTCGATCGAGCATTTGATCCTGGGTTACGTTAAGGACGATCGCTTTGGCAAAAATCTACTGCAAGAATTTAAACTAGATGAAGCCAAGCTTAAAGACATCATCGCCCAAGTCCGGGGGAACAACAAAGTGACAGACCAAAATCCAGAAGGCAAATATGAAGCGCTGGAAAAATACGGCCGAGATTTGACAGAAGCCGCGCGTCAAGGCAAACTCGATCCGGTAATCGGACGAGATGACGAAATCCGCCGCACGATTCAAATTTTGAGCCGCCGCACCAAGAACAACCCCGTACTGATTGGGGAACCGGGAGTTGGCAAAACTGCGATCGCCGAAGGACTCGCCCAACGAATTATTACCGGAGATGTGCCGCAATCTCTCAAAGACAGACAATTAATTAGCTTAGATATGGGCGCGTTAATTGCCGGTGCAAAATTCCGGGGAGAATTTGAAGAACGGTTGAAAGCCGTGCTCAAAGAAGTTATGGATAGCAACGGCAAAGTCATCCTATTTATAGATGAAATTCACACCGTTGTCGGCGCTGGCGCCAGCCAAGGATCGATGGATGCTGGCAATTTGCTCAAACCGATGTTGGCGAGGGGCGAATTGCGCTGTATCGGCGCTACAACTCTCGACGAATACCGCAAGTATCTCGAAAAAGATGCGGCCTTAGAACGCCGTTTTCAACAAGTTTATGTCGATCAGCCGACAGTTGAAGATACTATTTCGATTTTGCGGGGTTTGAAGGAACGGTACGAAGTTCATCACGGCGTTAAAATTTCCGACAATGCGTTAGTGGCGGCGGCTACTTTGTCAACTCGATATATTAGCGATCGCTTCCTTCCCGACAAAGCCATTGATTTAATGGACGAAGCGGCGGCTAAACTCAAAATGGAGATTACTTCCAAGCCGGAAGAACTAGACGAAATCGATCGCAAGGTTTTGCAGCTAGAAATGGAAAGACTGTCGCTGCAAAAAGAAAGCAATGCTGCATCGATCGACCGTTTAGAAAGACTGGAAAAAGACTTAGCAAATCTCAAGGAACAGCAAAGCGGTTTGAACGCACAATGGCAATCGGAAAAAAGTGTCATCGACAGCATTCAAAAGATTAAAGAACAGATTGATAAGGTTAATATTGAAATTCAACAAGCTGAGTTAAAATACGACCTTAACCGCGCTGCTGAGTTGAAATATAGCAAATTAACCGAGTTGCAAAAAAAACTGGAAGAAGCGGAAGCTAAACTGACAGCAAGTCAAATTACAGGTAAAACTCTGCTGCGGGAAGAAGTCACCGAATCTGATATTGCCGAGATTATTTCTAAGTGGACGGGAATTCCGATTAGCAAGTTAGTTGAATCGGAAATGCAGAAACTTTTGCACTTGGAAGATGAACTGCACAAGCGGGTAATTGGGCAGGATGAAGCGGTGACGGCGGTTGCAGATGCAATTCAACGATCGCGCGCGGGATTGTCCGATCCCAACCGCCCGGTGGCGAGTTTCATCTTCCTCGGCCCCACGGGCGTTGGTAAAACCGAGTTGGCGAAAGCATTAGCATCATACCTGTTTGACACCGAAGAGGCGATCGTCCGCATTGATATGTCGGAATACATGGAGAAACACGCAGTTTCGCGCTTAATTGGTGCGCCTCCGGGATACGTCGGCTACGACGAAGGTGGACAATTAACTGAGGCTGTGCGCCGCCGTCCGTATTCGGTAATTCTATTCGATGAAATCGAGAAAGCGCACCCGGATGTCTTCAATATCATGCTGCAAATTCTGGATGACGGCCGCGTTACGGATGCTCAAGGTCACACGGTTGACTTTAAGAATTCTGTGATTATTATGACATCGAATGTCGGCTCTCAATACATTTTAGATGTGGCGGGAGATGAGGAACAAATGCGGAGTCGGGTGATGGAGGCGATGCGGGCTACTTTCCGCCCGGAATTCTTGAACCGGATTGATGAGATGATTATCTTCCACGGTTTGAGTAAGGCCCAATTGCGGCAGATTGTGCTGTTGCAAGTTAAGCGGTTGGAAAAACGTTTAGCCGATCGCAAAATGTCTCTGAAATTGTCGGAATCTGCGATCGACTTCTTAGCCGAAATCGGTTACGATCCGGTGTACGGTGCGCGCCCATTGAAGCGTGGAATCCAGCGCGAATTGGAAACGCAAATGGCGAAGGGTATTTTGCGGGGAGATTTTGTTGACGGCGATACCATTTTTGTC
This sequence comes from Microcoleus sp. PH2017_09_SFU_O_A, assembly GCF_020738625.1. Taxonomy (NCBI): domain Bacteria; kingdom Bacillati; phylum Cyanobacteriota; class Cyanophyceae; order Oscillatoriales; family Microcoleaceae; genus Microcoleus; species Microcoleus sp. PH2017_09_SFU_O_A. The sequence continues at coordinate 899 of NZ_JAEQCF010000020.1, read as the reverse complement.
GATATCGAGAATGAAAGGTTGGCGTTTAAGCGGCTACCGGCGCAGTTGGTGACTGCGAAATAATCTTAGTAGGGTGGGCTGCGGCTCACCTTATTTTTTTTGCCGCAGATGTAGGCTGATAGACGCGGATGGACGCGGATAGGATTGGGCGCGATCGCGCTTAAGTGCGATCGCTTCTAGATTCATCCTTTTTCAACTCTTGACGCTCTCGAACAGATTTAGTCAGCAGGTACGTTGCCAAACTGCTAACGCTTTTTATGGGCGGGCTAGAAGCCCACCCCACAAGAAATAATTTTTATTGTGGAACAGGCCGGAAAGCCTGTTGCGATGTGAGTTTAACCGCCACTAAAGCCATTCGTTGCACTCCTAAACATCTCAAAACAGTCCACCTTACGCTGTGGCGATCGCTTAAGTGCGATCGCTTCTAGATTCTTCCTTTTTCTGCTCTTGGCGATCTCTGACAGCTTTAGCTGCCACATGGGAAAGCAGGTTTGCGAGGGTTCTATCTTCTTCTTCAGCCCATTCGGACAGGGCTTGATGAACGTCTTCTGGCAATGTAACTGTAACTCGCATACGTGAAGGTATTGAAGGCATTGGCTGACATAGATTTACTGCAACTGTCTTCAATTTTACACTCTCACGTCATTATATATAGTTTTGTGTCACTTGATGTTAAAAACATCGAATTATGCTATAAGTGTATATAGGGTTAAGACCCTAAAACGTCAGAAGCCAGCCCCTTACTGTGGAAGGTTCCGGGCTGGCTCTGGCTCCAAAAATATCAATGGAGACGAGTTCTATGTTGACCAAAGAGCGAGACGCAAGCCCCTGGCTTTAGACATGGGGATAAGTCGGTAGCGGTTTCAACCGCCTTCTGTATTTAACAAAGCTTAATAAAG
>NZ_JAEQCF010000147.1:0-10088 GCF_020738625.1 Microcoleus sp. PH2017_09_SFU_O_A | reverse complement strand
CCGAAAGCCTGCGTGTTTTGCCATCAAGGTTGCTTCAGTATTATTTAATTTGAGCGCTCGCTTGACGGCAAACATGGAACTGACTCTCAGCAATCAACTTTAGATAAGTTTAGCAAACTATTTGCCACTTAACTCTTGCTCCTAGGAAGAGGATTTAATGGCGTGAACCAGTAACTTGGCAATTTCCGAGAGTTGCTTTTTGTTGAAGGTTTTGAGCAAAAGCTTGACTACCGCCTTAGGTTCAGCGGGAAGAGCTACTTGCTTCGACGCTGCTGCTGGGGCTGCTGGGGCGCTTACCTCTGCTGGTTTTGGGGCTGCTACCAAAAGTAGCAAATTTTTACTCGGAGCGATCGTCTTAACTTTCCCCGTTTGCACCAAATCTCCCGCATCCTTGAGCTCTTTGATAATCAGCGGAGCTAAGACTTTATAAGAGTTTTTGGGATTAACGATCGCCCCTCTAGCAGTTTTAACTAAATTTTGCCAAGGCTCAAATTTAGCTCCCAACTTATAGAGTCGAGCGCACGCAGTCGCCAATTCCTGACGGCTAGCAGCAGATTCTTTCTGCTTGAACACCTGCAACATCTCTTTCAGTAAAACCATCACTTGAACAGCAAAATTCCCCGGCGCGGCGCCCGCTGTTGGAGCCGCGACAGGTGCACGAGTTCCAGCAGTAGCAACCGCCACAACTTTGCCCGCCGCCAAGTTGTTGAGATGAGTTTCCAGTTGAGCAAAAACTGGCATCACCTGCTGGACGAGTTTTTCTCCCTCTTCATTCCTCAAGCCAAAAGGCCCTTCCAGTCGCGCCAGCAAGTCTTTAAGCGTATCAACTCCCTTTAAAAATAGAGATTCTGCCGTTTGGTCAACTTGCTTGACGGGCCCATCCTTGAGTACCTTAAAACAATCTTCCAAGCGGTGAGCGGTTGTTTTAATACTATCCAAGCTGAGCATAGCCGCCCCTCCTTTCACAGAGTGGGCGGCTCGAAACATCTCTTGGACCATTTCGGGGTCTTTCATCGTGGACTTCAAATCCACCAAACCATTTTCTAGAGTATCGAGGTGCTCCTTAGCCTCCTCTATAAACAAACGCATTATTCGATCTTGCTGATCTGACACGACAGTCCTCCTAACAATCTCAGCATCCTCCAGAAAGAACCATCTTCGTGGGAGGAAACACGACTCCTGCCAAAAGTCAGAAGCTCCCATGCAAAATATTCTAGCCTGCCTCTTGTGAAAGACTGACAATACTCGTGTCTGGGCGGTTTTAGCTCTCTTTCCTGGTGTGCTGGAGATCGATTTTAGAGTTCTGAGGGAGTATCTGGAGCAATTTCGATGCCCATTCCTTGTTTGATCATCTGCTGATCCGTAATCAAGTCGTTCAATTCCTTGACTTCGACGCCGATTTTTTGGCAAGCTTCTTTGAGTTCCCGCTCAAAAGTGTTGAGGTCGCTTCCGTAGCCGCAAAGCTCGGCGGCTGTGGTGATTCCTTGTTGGGCATTGGCTTTGGCGCAGTCGATCAATTCAAGACCTTTGAGGGGTTGGGATGATGCCATAATATCAAACCACAATTTATCTTTTGTCCCACTGTACCTAGAACGTTGAGGTCGATCGATCTATCGAAAGGCATGAAAAATCCTAGCGGTGCTGCGTGTTACCAATAAATTATTTTTGGGGACTTCCTGTCAAAATAGCAGTAGTTAGGATTTTCTAACCGCTCGTAAAAACATGGACAAAGCTACCCAAAAGTAGTCAATGTTAGACATCTACGTTGGTAATTTTAGTCCACAGTCCTTCAGCATTGATTGTTTTGCCAGTTGAGGCTCTATATAAACCACGCTGAACGCGTTTACCGCTAAAAACAGGCTTGACCTCTGTCTTTTTGTTATACCTCAAACACTACAGCAAACGGTCGATCGCACGCCCCCGTTCTCCCAAGCTCAAAATTTCCCGACATTTCTCTTGCCAAGTCGAAGTCATTACGAGTATGATTTAACAAGAAGCAAAAAAGAGAGCCGCCATGAGGATCGAAGAAATTCCTCTCAACCAGATTCGCCGCCCCCTGCCGCGAGTCAACGACCAAACTAAAGTAGCCGCCCTCATGGAATCCATCCGGGAGGTAGGTTTAAACGAGCCCATCGACGTGCTAGAAGTAGATGGCCAGTATTACGGATTTTCCGGCTGCCACCGGTACGAAGCTTGCCAGCGCCTCGGTTTAGAAACTATCCCGTGCAAAATCCGCCGAGCTCCCCGTGCTGTGTTGCAGATGCACCTAGCCTGAGCAATTCACGACAGGCAAATATTCGATCGCCCAAAACAGCCAAAACAGCCAAAACTAACTGTCCAAACAGTCTCAGATATTCGATCGACAATCACCACTAACAACCTAAAAACCTATGACTACCAACAACCACAAACAACACCTTTACCCGACGCGCATCGATATGTCAGCCGCCACCCGCTCTCAAATAGTCGGGCTGCTCAACGCCACGCTAGCAACCACTCTGGACTTAAAAACTCAAGTCAAGCAAGCTCACTGGAACGTCAAAGGCATGGACTTCTATCAGTTGCATTTGCTGTTTGACGAAATGGCCGGGGAACTCGAAGAATACGTCGATACGGTTGCTGAACGAGTCACTGCTTTGGGCGGTTTGGCTGTCGGAACAGCCCGCACAGCCGCCGCAGATTCGATTTTGCCAGAATTTCCTTTCGACATTCTAGATGGCAAGGAATACGTCACTGCTTTAGCCGATCGCTATGCACCCTACGCCCAACATCTACGAGTTGCGATCGACAAAGCATCAGAACTTGGCGACGCCGATACAGCCGACTTGTACACCGAAATTTCGCGGGCTATTGACAAACGTTTGTGGTTCCTAGAAGCGCATTTGCAAGCTTCTGCGACAACTGCAACAGCCGTCGCTGAGAAAGTTGCCGTCAAATAGCTACAACTTTTGTGGGGTGGGCCGGAGAAGAGCCCGCCACAGGCTTTCTGGCCTGTGCCACAACTTTTGTGGGGTGGGCCGGAGAGCCCGCCACAGGCTTTCTGGCCTGTGCCACAACTTTTGTGGGCCGTTGCTCCTAGCCCGCCCCAAAGATGTATTTCCGATCGGCTCCCGACAGTTTACGATCGAGAATATGTCCATTTATTAATTTGGATGAAATTTTCGTGGCAGCTAATATTCCAGATTATGCTCCTCAACTGCAACGGCTGATGCAACAGGCCGGGATTTCGAGCGATCGAGAACTCAGCCAAAAAGCAGGAGTTCCCGAAATTCAGGTCATCCGCCTGCGTCGCGGCTTAGCTTTGAAAACCCGAGCCGACATCCTGCTCAAAATCAGTCAAGCTTTGCAAATTTCCTTAACCGAACTGCTCGCAACCTTGGCGCCAGACTTTGTAGAGTTAGAAAAGGCACCACCCACAGCCTTAGAACAAGAATATCAGCGCCTCCAAGCTGCGATCGCACAGCAGCGATCGTCTTTGATGGAGGAATTCCAGCTTGCTAGCGTACAAATTTTAGAATCTTGGATGTTGCAGTGGCCGACTGCTGCCAGCAAAGCTCAGGAAAATCACCACTTGCGGGCCCAGAAACTGCTGCCGTTGCTACGCCCCGTCGAGCAGTTATTGCAGCATTGGGGCATAGAGTCGATCGCCCCAGTCGGAGCAGAGATTCCCTACAACCCGCAACAGCACCAGCTCATCGAAGGAACAGCCCAGGCCGGAGAACCCGTCAAAGTCCGCTATACAGGCTACACACAAGGCGATAAACTCCTCTACCGCGCCAAAGTTAGCTTAGTTTGATGCCATTCTGTATTCAGCAGAACAAAAATTGTCCCCCTCTCACAATTCACTCGCGGTGGCGAAGCGCTGCGAGTCCGATCGGCGTTCCCATCCGCAAAGAGCGCCATCTCTTGCACTCAACAATATTCTCCCGTTCTCGGATTTTCCGTTTCTCTTATTTGGATCGGAGTCCATCTCGCAGCTATACTTAGCCTAGTCTGGCTAGAAATTCTGACATTCCCATCGCAAAATATGAGTCCTGTAGTTAAAATTATTCAGCCCTCTGGCATTTTAGACGGCACCAAGGCAAGTCAATTCCGCCAAGAGATTAGCGACCTAGTGGAAGCGGGAGCCGATGTGGTATTGATAGACTTCACTGATGTGACTTTTATGGATAGTTCTGGTTTGGGCGCTTTAGTATTAGCGCTCAAAACAGTCCGGGCCGCTGGGAGTCAATTAGTCGTCTGTTCTATCAACGAGCAAATCCGCATTTTATTTGAACTCACCAGCATGGATCGAGTTTTCGAGATCTTTCCGACCCGGGATGCTTTTAATCGCAAAATTGTCTCCACTAACTAACTCTTTTGGCTGCTGTCTTCTTGCCATTTGGTTGCAAATGTGATGCAAGAGGTCAGCTAGCCAAAGTTGATCTTGAGTAAAGACCAATCATCATCAAAAACTGCTTTAGCGTTCAACTTTTGAATGTAGTTCAGAACCAGTTCTAACTGATCGGCAGTTGCACCGTTGTAAGATGCTAGCAGGTCGATGAAAGGGTCTAGCCCCCAGATATTGCCGTCAGGTTGGTGAATCTCGTATACCCCGTCGCTAAAGATGTAGAGAGTGCTTAAATCCTCGACATCGCAGCAATTATCGACATAGCGGGCGTCGGGGAACATCCCAACTGGCATTCCGGGGGTTTTTAATTGCTTGATTTTAGCCGTGCTCGCAGGGGACTGGGAAATTAACACTGCCGGGGGATGACCGGCGCTGGCGTAAGTTAGCTGCCGAGTAATGCGGTTGTAAACGCCATACCAGATGGTGAAATATTTGTCATTTTGGTAGCTCATCTGGAAGGTGGTATTGAGGGCCCGCAAAACATCGCTCGGTTTGTAGTAGTCAATGTTGGGCAGTGCGCGCGATCGCAGCAAATTCAGCACCGCCACAGAAGGCAGCGCCGCCCGCAAACCGTGACCGGCTACGTCGAGCAAGTAAATCGCCAAATAATCGGCATCCAGCCAGTTGTAGTCGAAGCAATCTCCGCCTAACTGCCGGGAGGGAATGAATTTTGCCTCGATGCTGACAGGTTCCGTCATCGGATCGGGCAGCAGCGATTGCACGTACTCCGCTGCTTCGGCTAACTCTGCTTCCAGGCTTTGCTTGGCAATTTTCAAATCTCGGCTGAGTTGGTGCAGCCGCAATCCTGCGCGTACTCTCGCCTGCAATTCGTTGAGTTCGATCGGCTTGGAGATAAAATCGTCGGCACCGGCGTCAAGCCCTTTGACTCGATCGGCGATCGATCCCAAAGAAGTCAACAAAAAGAATTGTGTAGTTGACAGTTCCGGATCAGCCTTAACTCGACGGCAAACATCAATGCCGGTCAAACGCGGCATGATCCAATCGCAAATTATCAGCGCCGGACGCAATTTTTGCGCCTGGGCCACGCCGTCTTCGCCATTGCTTGCTACTGTCACTTCGTAACCCTGTTTTTTCAGGGTTCTTCTCAGCAGCTCTTGAACAGCCGTATCATCGTCAATAACCAGAATTTGAAACATGGCACTCGGGTACTACAAGTCTTTCAAAGGTCTGGGGGTCATTTAAAATATATCCTGTGAGGGCGATTGTCTGAGATTGAGTATAGTCTAATAACATCGCTTTTCAGGTAAATGCTTTTGCCGGCCAGCCATCGAGTTCAATTTACCTTTAAATTTGATGCAAATTTTGGTTGGGTCGAACTTCACCCAGTTTATCCTCAGAACATAAACTTTGATAGATTTTTTTTGGGCAGCAGGGGCGAATTGACATCGGGGCGCGACTTCTGGTATCGTAAACAGCTAATTACTCGATTTGACATTTATTTTTTTAGCAGTACAAGCCAGTACAGTCGAACTCCCATTCAATTTTGCTTGGTTTTACACGGTCAGCCGCCGCAGCAGCAACTGGAAAATGACGCTGCCATTGAAGAACTGCGATGGGTGATGTTGGCGCTAGCAGTTGCCCGCATTTTGGCAAAAAAGTTAACAACGTAAAGTACAGGCAGTATAATATTTGCCTCTATTTTAGCTAATAAAACAGCAAGAAGCCTTTCACCTGCCCGATAGGGAGGTGATGAGATGAATTGCGAGCGAGTTGACGACAATCCTCTGACCAATGCCGGAGGCGAGGGAAGAGGGTAGGTCGGAAATGAGCTGTCATATTTTGTTTGTACCCATAAATTTGATAGAATAAATTTGGTTAACTTCACCCCTATCGGTGTCTGATCAGCCTCTGTCCAGTAGCATTGCGATTATTGGTAAGCGACTCCGTTGCACAGCATAGAAGCAAGTAGGCACATCTTGATTAATGCAAATTACCTCCGGGTTTGTCCGATAGTGCGAATCAGCCAGCATCTCATCCAGGGCAGTAAAATTTGTAGGGTACAAGGTAAGAAATTTACAGTCTGCGGTAGGGCATTCCGTGGACTTAAAACAAAGCTCATCGCCTCCGAAGCAATAGCTGGATTGGATGAGAAGCCTACACTGTATTGCTTGCAATCAGTGTAGGAGTATGTCACGGAACTATAATTTTAGTGGCTGAGCGTGATTGAATTAAAAGGTTCCGAAAAGTTGCAAGTCCTAAAGAAAGCGGCTCTTCAAGTCAATACTGGCCAGAGTGCTTTAGAGCCAGTTTTGTCCTGGTTTGCAAAATTGTACGAGCAGCGAATTCCTACAAGTGTGTGGATACGCTGTCAGTTGGCTTTGGCTGAGGGCTTTACAAATGCGGTGCGTCACGCCCACGAGGGCAAACGGCCGGATTTGCCGGTGGAGATTAACGTGGTGGTGTCTGCTGAATCTGTAGAGATTCAAATTTGGGATTCGGGCTCTCCCTTTGATTTAGAGCAAAAAATTCAAGATATGTCGAAAACGATCGATCCTGAAGCTTCGGGCGGGCGGGGCCTCAAGTTGATGAAAGACATCGCAGACAGTCTCAGTTATACGAGAACGGCTGATGGTCGTAACTGTCTGTCGATCGTCAAAAACTATACTCCTATCCCCGAGACGGACGACGAAGATGATATTTTGCAGTTGCCGGACGAACTTTTGGGTTGATCGGCTCATCGGCTGTTAAACGCGCGACAGAGGGTTTAGCCACAGCAGAATTGTCCGTTTTAATTGATTTAATTCTCGATACACTTCTTGTTTTACCCATTGGCCGATCGCGTCGAAGGGTGTAAAAATTTGACCGACAGGCCAGCTAACATCTTGACCTAATGGCGTTTGATGGTTGCCGGCCAGTGTCTGAACTGTAATCATGTCGGAAAATCTTTGTTTTAGCAGACCATTTAACAGCAGGGTTTGGTCGATGTTGTCGCTGTTAAATTTGACTAAAAGATTGCGCCGGATTTGATAGCTATCTTGCACGAGGCGGTTGGTGTCTTGGGGGGAAGGGGTAAACTCTACGTTAAAGACGGGGGAAATTTGCTCGACGATCGGGATTGCTTCGGATGCTGCATAATTGTTGAAAGAGATCAGAATATTGCCGGCTCTTTCTATGTCAAACACCGAGCCGATCAGCAAGTGCAGTTTGCATCCCATGCTGTGCCCCATGCCGTAGACAGGCAGATAGGAAGATTTGAGCAATTTCTTGGCGCGCAACCTATCGAGGGCATTTTCAAACTTGTTGAGGACATCGCGGGCGATCGCAATATGATCCAAAGTATTGACAAACGGGGTTGCTACTACCACATATCCTTGATTCCCCAAGGCCTCTAACAGCCACCGATAGGTCAGTTGCGGTGCAGCAGCTACAAATGCGCCGCCGAGAAAATGTACGATCGCGATCGGTTTCGAGTTTGAGGGAATTAATACCCAGTTGCCAGAAATTTCTTGCCAGTCCATAAATTTAGTCTAGTTCAAAGTAAAAAGGCGATCGTTCTCTGAAGGTATCAGGTAAAAAGGTAGAAAGCATAATTTTTGTTACTTTTTTGCTTTTACTTTCTGCCTAACAAATAGGTTTCCTACCCATTTTTATTCACAAAACTTGGCTTTTTACTTACCATAAATAATTGGTTTAAAGCCGGAACCCCGATCGGGAGGAATTTAAAAAAGACGATTGATTGCTCCAATCCTCTTCCTTCTTTGTCAACTGCTGTCAACTGTCAACTGCTGTCAACTGTCAACTGTCAATTGTCAACTGTCAACTGAATGAAACCTTATCTATTTTAATTGTTTTGGCAGCAAATAGCACGGCGGGCACAGGCTGCTATTTCCGGCTCGCTCGGGTTGAGGCTGGCGGCTGAATATAACACTATACGCGATGGTTAACGCTTTGTTGCGATCGCGCGACGCCAGAGCGATCGAGCGTATCTATTTTTCAGAGGCTTTTATCTCCAAGACGGTTCAGATCGAACCGTCTTAGATTAAAACCTGCATACAAATACAAGAGCCTTTAGGAAAAACCGCTGACTTCCGACGATCGCTGGGGATTAAATTCTGCTGCATGACGGGTGCTTTCTGTCGTTTGACGGCTCAACTTCTCGTGAGATTTCATCCATTTCCACTTGTTCAGAGTAGCTTGAGGATTGAGGGCTGTCGTAGCGATGCCATAAATCAGAGTCAGTACAATCTCCCGATTCAACCAACTTTGTCCCACCTTTCTCATGTAGTGCAGTGCCAAAACTTCTCGGAATTTGTTGAGCCTTGGCAAAAGGGGCAAATTGTTAAAGCACAACTGTTCGTACTCGTTGAGCGATAACTCTTTTTCTCCCCGCAAGCGCCGCAGTTGGTTTTCCTTGACACATTCAGAAGCTATGCGCTTTTTCAGCCAGTGCTTGTCTGTGAGAGAGTTTCCTCTAATTCGATAATTTCCCAAAGGTGCTGTCGCGGCTAGCAAGCCGTGCTTTTGAGCAATTTTGGTAAATAACTCTGTATCTTCTCCTACCTCCCAATCTTCTGCAAAGCCACCTTCTTTGAGCAAAATGAAGCGATCGACTACCACAGAAGACGGGAAAACCCAAGGACTTTCGCCTGTCTCCTTAATCGCCTGCATTTCGGCTTTAGTTGTAGGATAGGTAGGAACGTAACTCAACTTGTTGCCATGCTTGTCTAAATACCGCAAAGCGTGAGCAACTGCTTTGACTTCGGGATTGTCTGCGAGCATCTTCAAACAAACTTCTAGCTTGTTGGGTTCCCAGGTATCGTCACTGTCTAGAAACGCTACATACTTGCCGGTTGCCCGCTTGATCATTAAATTTCTTGACTTGGAAACCCCATAATTGTGGGGATTTCTATAGAACTTAATTCTCGAATCTTGCTTGGCCAGCCTAGCACCAATTTTTCTAGTATCGTCTGTCGAGCAGTCATCAACAATTAAAATTTCTAGATGCTTGTGGCTGCCATTAACTACGGAGGCAACGGCCTCGGCCAGGGTTTCGGCTGCATTGAATGCAGGAATTATTACACTGACTTTTGGGCTGTTCATAACTTGAATTAGTTGTGTTTTGGTAGTTGTTCGCCGAAGTATAGTCTTCGCCACATATGACCCCTGAAATTAGAATACGAAGAAAGTAAGGATTTTCCGCTGAAACTGAAAATTGCTGGCTGTGAAACGCACTGACTGGGATCTAGTGCGATGAAAGCTCGCGTTTGAGCAGTTAAGTTGCAAAGCATAATGTCCGGCGCTAGATGATTCGAGCTTCCACCCCCTGGCGTGTATGCCAGCAAGGGCAAAAATAGGATGCTGTTTCTGAGCGTTCGTATATCTACATAGAATCAACAGTGCTTTCCGCAAAGGATTATACAGCTTTATTAAGTTTTATGACAGGAAATTAAGAAAATTAACTTCCTATATCAAACTTCCTGCCTTGGGGGAAAGAAGAGGTTAACTTACAGGGCGAAATAGTTATCTAAACTTAATCAAAGCTTGCTGGACAAGATAAGTCTAGAATTGAGATAATATCTGGAATGCCGAAAACCAAGGCTCAATTATCCGGTTTGTAAACCGCAGTTCTGTCAGTACCAGCCAGCCTGTTAAGGTCGAGAAGGAAGTCCACAACTCGTTAAATTGGCTGAAAATAGTGGGTGACTCATGGCTAATAGCGACCGCTAGAATTGTTTTT
>NZ_JAEQCF010000146.1:0-7130 GCF_020738625.1 Microcoleus sp. PH2017_09_SFU_O_A | reverse complement strand
AATGCGGTTGTCGGTGCTGGTGACCCAGTTGCAAAACTGCGACCACAGGTTGGCGCTTTCGCGCTGCTGTAAGGTTGCTGTCATGGTTTTATGATTGCTTTATTTGGTTTTCAATGTTCGTGACGGCTTTGTGTTCCGCCATGTAAATAAATATAAAGCTTTTATTTCGGTTTGTAAAGGGGTTTTAAGCACAGTTTTTCTTATGACTGGTATAAGCCATACTTATATTTATCCCAAAGCTTGCTGTATGGGGAATTCAAAAGCAGACTGGGGAATTTACAGGCGATCGCACCAAGAAAAAAATGCTCATAATTTAGCTGATAACGAGATTCGGGACTGGCGTGAGTGTTAAGATAAATGAAGGAGCGCGATCGCCAACCGCAAAACTCCCAGTGAGATATATATGTTATTGCGTAAGTCCGATCGATAAAAATCTCAAGGAATGTCCCGCACCGTCACCTACAGCCCTGCCTATACGTTGGTTCCCACCTACGAGTGTTACAATCGCTGCACCTATTGCAATTTTCGGGCCGAACCGCTGCAAAGTCCTTGGCTAACACTCACAGAAGCCGAAAAACAGCTCAAATTGCTGCTTCCTCAAGGTGTAATTGAAATTCTCATCCTCAGCGGCGAGGTACATCCCCAGAGTCAACGGCGCAAAGCCTGGTTTCAGCGGATTTACGATTTGTGCGAACTGGCACTTAGTCTCGGATTTTTACCGCATACTAATGTGGGGCCGCTCAGCTTTGAGGAGATGGCACAGTTAAAACAGGTGAATGTCTCGATGGGGCTCATGGTAGAACAGTTGTCCCCCAATTTGTTAAAAACGGTTCACCGACACGCACCGAGTAAAGTGCCGGCGCTGCGGCTGCAACAGTTAGAATGGGCTGGGGAATTGCAGATTCCGTTTACCACTGGTTTGCTGTTGGGAATTGGGGAAGCTGAGGCGGATTGGATTGAGACGTTGGAGGCGATCGCCCGGATTCATTCGCGCTACAATCACATTCAAGAAGTTATTTTGCAGCCTCACAGTCCGGGAAACAAGCAAAGTTGGGACGGCGAAGTTTTTGATACTACAAAAATGCCACAAGTAATTGCGATCGCCCGCAGCATTTTACCATCTGAAATCGCCCTACAAATTCCGCCGAATTTAGTTGCACAGCCCCAAATATTGCTAGCTTGTTTAGAAGCAGGTGCGAGAGATTTAGGTGGAATTGGGCCACTGGATGAAGTTAATCCAGATTATCCTCACCTGCAACACCAAACTTTAACAGAAATTTTAGCAGCAGCCGAATGGCAACTCGTGCAGCGTTTGCCTGTTTATCCTCAGTACGATAACTGGCTACCGCAGAGATTGCAAACTGCTGTCAAACAATGGAGAATTGGGGGGAATATTTATCAAATATGAATTGCGCGCGGCGGGTTAGAAACCGGGTTTCTTAGAAAAATTAGGGTTTAGTAGCGAGGAATTAGGGAAGAAACCCGGTTTCTCGATACCCATGTGTAAGTCCTATAAACTTGCATAATATCAGATTTTAAATCAAAGAACCGCCGCCATCAATCCAGACTTCAGTACCTGTGATAAAGCTGGAGGCATCGGACACCAAAAATAAAACTAATTGAGCGATTTCTTCGCTGGAACCTGCGGTATTATCAGTCAACGGAATCACATCTTTAATACAATCAGCCGGGACTAGGATGCGATCGAGATGGCGCTTAACGGTACTTTGATCGATCGCAGTCAGCACTCCACCCGGACATATCACATTGACTCTGATGTGGCTGGGAGCAAGTTCTAGTGCCAGCATTTTTGCAAAAGCTACCTGCGCTGCTTTGCTGCAAGCGTAAGCTGTAGCGCCAACTTTCCTGAAGCTTCTGGTGCCATTAATCGATGATGTAATGACGATGGAACCTCCTTGTTTTTTGAGATAAGGAACAGCATACTTAACCGTCAAAAAAGTTCCTGTGAGGTTGATGTTAATTGTCCGATCCCATTCATCCGGTTCTATTTCTTCTATCGGCGACCAGACACCATTAATCCCCGCATTTGCGAACACAATATCAATTCTTTGATATTCGTCAAAAATTGTTTCAAATGCCTGTTGCATATGCTTAGAATCAGCCACATCTGCGGCAATCGCCAGCCCGCAACCTCCTTGATTGACCAACTCGCGGACGGTTTCTTGTGCTGTTTCTAAAATGCGATCGATAATTGCAACTTTTGCGCCTTCTTGGGCGATTAATATTCCTGCTGCACGTCCAATGCCCGACCCGCCGCCCGTAATCACGGCAACTTTTTCTGCAAGTTTCATAATTTTTTATTTAAATAATTTAGTGGCGCGATCGCCTAAAAGTAAGATTAGAAAGAGAGGACTGAAGTCCTCACTACGAACAGGCTTTAATCAGCAAAAATCAGAAATAGCCAAGTAAAAAATGGTTGGATAGGACGATCGTAGCCGTAAGGTGCGCAGCGCGCACCCTACTTCAGATAGAGGATGCCGTCAAGATTTAGGTCATGCTTAGGGCTGAGGAACCCAGACAGAAACTGAACCGGCGTTGCACCTAAAATCAGCCCAACCATCGTCATTAGTTGCGATCGGTTCTTTGATGTGTTCGGTGATGTCAATATAAGTTTGATTTGGATGTCCGACTTCCATAAACTTAGTGCCATCGCCTCCATTACTCAGTACCACAGCCATACCGCCCGGATGTTCTTCATCTCCGAGTCGCGTCCAGCCAATCGTGTTGGCGTGGTCGAAGTAATCGTACTGATTCCCGTAGGAATAAGTTTGGCGTGCGAACAAGAATTGATCGAGAATCCCTTGATGTTTGTCTAACCAAATCTCGTATTCGTTGCCATCATTTGCTGTGTCCTTATAGTTTGCGCCGTAATAATCTGGGTAAAAAATGCACGGATATCCTTCGCTACGCAGCAGGATTAAAGCGTAAGCTAAGGGTTTAAACCAAGCCTCGACAACTGATTCAAGAGATTGTAAAGGCTGCGAATCGTGGTTGTCAACCAAAGTAACCGCGAGGGTTGGTTGGTCTTTTACCAGGGTGTTGTCAAAAATGGTACGCAAGTCGTAGCTATTGCCGGCTTTGCTAGCAGCGTGGAAGTTGTAGTGGAGGGGCGCGTCAAATAACGATACTTTACCATCCGTTGCTTGGATGAAGTAGTGCAAAGCTTCCACTTCGTAAGACCAATATTCACCGACGGCAAATAGGTCGCGTTTGGCATAGTTGCGGACGTGTTCCAACCATTCTTGGAAAAATTCTGCTGCTACGTGTTTGACGGCATCGAAGCGAAATCCATCAACGTTTGTTGTATCGACATACCACTCGCCCCAATATTTTAATTCGCCGGTGACTTCTGGGTTGTCCATATCTAAATCGCAACCCATGAGGTAGTCAAAGTTGCCCTTTTCTAAGTCTACCCCTCGATCGAATTCTTTGTCTTTGAGCAGGTAAACGGCATGGGTGTCTGTGTTGTAAACGTTGTAATCAATGGCGTCAAAATGCCACCAATGCCACTCCATGCTGGAATATTTTTTGTCGCGGCCTGGGAAAGTGAAATGCGTCCAAGCTTTGATTTTTTGATATTCGCCTACGGTGTCATTGCGGTTGTCTGGATTGAAGGGTGTGGCTTCGGCTTCTTCTTCTGCATCTGCACCTAATTTGTGGTTGAAGACAACATCGGCATAAATCCGAATTCCTACATCTTGTGCAGCTTTGATCGCGCGCAAATATTCATCTTTTGTGCCGTATTTGGTGCGTACCGATCCTTTTTGGTCGAATTCACCTAAGTCGAATATGTCGTAAACACCGTAACCTACATCCATCCCGCCGCCGGTTCCTTTATAGGCGGGCGGCAACCACAGGGATGTCACGCCTATTTTTGCTAAATCTTTTGCAGATTCTGCTAGCTGATTCCACAGGCTGCCATCAGCGGGGTTGTACCAGTGGAAATACTGCATCATGACGCCATTGACTTGAGACATATTAAGTTTCTCCTGTTTTGTAAGGTTGTCAGATATATTTTTGTTCGTTGTCGGTGCGCTCTAAATATGTCTGCAATTTACGGTCAATACTTATCATAAAATGTTGACCTTAATAAAGATATCTATCTGTTGATAGATTGACAATTGAGTGTGTTTTTGCTAATACTGTTTTAATATATGATTCAGTAAAAAATATGTTCTATGATTTGTAAATTTGGGTTCAGAAACTTGCTGAATATTGTTGTTTGCTGTTTGGGTTTGAAGCAACACAATCAAATTGGTTGGCTCGTTTGGACTTGAGTTATATGATTTTTACTGCGGACTGAAGTCCTCACTACTAACCAATTTGATGCGGACTGAAGTCCTCACTACTAACCTAGTAGAGGATTCTTGGATTTGCCGATCGCACAACTACCCACCACCTCTTAACTGTAAATTATCAAGTTGTTGCAGGTTCTGTGGCTACTCGCTCAATCTTAGTTTCCCAAGTACCATCGATCGCCAATTCGAGCAATCTAAATCCGGGTCCGATAGTATCGAGGACAATCGGATGGCTTTTGGGTAGCAGTTGGATGCAGGTACTCGGCGTGCCCAAGTAGGAAACTAAGCCTCGCTGTTGATGAAATTCTTGGTGAATGTGCCCGCAAAGGACGATTTTGATTTGAGGGTATCGATCGACAATTGCGAAAAATTCATCGGCATTGTGCAGCATCATGCTGTCCATGATTTCACTTGCGATCGCCAGCGGATGATGGTGCAAAGCGATCGTAACAGGTCGATCGCCCGTTTCTTGCAGTTGAGAGTCCAGCCACTGCAAGCTGTCTGGGGAAAGCCGCCCGCCGTCGCATCCGGCTTCCACGCTCGAAAGCAGTAGAAACTGCCAGTTTCCCAGCATCCAGGATTTTTCAGGGGAAATCGGCGGCTGATTTAAGATTTCTGCCATGACTGGGATGTTGTCGTGGTTTCCGGGTATCCAGTAGGCGGGAATTCCCAGGGGGGCGATGAGGGAGATGAGGCGCTGGTAAGATTCGGGTGTTTCGTCTTGGGATAAGTCGCCTGTCAGCAACAGTAAGTCGGGGGGCGGCTGTATCTGTTGCAGGCGATCGAGAACTGCTAGCAGGGTGCGGGTTGTCGAGATTCCTTTCCATTGTCGATCGCACTCTGCGAACAAGTGAGTGTCGGTGATTTGGGCGACGAGTAGGGGAGAATCTGGTGTCATGGCTGCTGTTGCGGGTAAAGCGGAGGCGATCGAGCTATTTCTAGATTAGCCTGGGATGCCGTTGTGGGGGCGATCCTCTTCGTTGGCGTAGCCCCCGTAGGGGCGGGCTTCGCTAACGAACATTGGGCGATGGAAATTTTTGAGAGATATGTTGAAATAATCAGGATTTAGTGTATTATCGTATAACGTCAATTTTCAGACGTAACGGCGGCATAGCCAAGTGGTAAGGCAGAGGTCTGCAAAACCTCCACCCCCAGTTCAAATCTGGGTGCCGCCTTTATTTTTATGTGTTTGTACAATCTCGAAACTCCTTGTTTGCAAGGTTTCTGGGATTGTAACGGAGTGTAACCCGCACGTAATCGCATACAATCGACCACAGAAAGTAATGCAGATTTAATGTAATGGAAAATCAAGCGAATCCGGCGGGGGAGGTTGAATCAGACCAATGGAAGACTAAAGGCGGCGAGGATAGGTGTTCTGATTGAAGAAAGAGACGATCGCCTTTCCTTGTGAGCAAAAACCGGTTAATCGAGGATCGATCGAGACTCCTCAATGGCATAGCCATAAGTCTTAGGATCGCGAATTAAATAATTTACACATATTTGTGGGATGGGCGTCCCGCCCGTCCATAAAGGACGGGCGGGACGCCCATCCCACAAGAAGAATAAAAATTGTAAGTTATTTAATTCTCATTCCTTACAAAGCGATGCGGATAAAAGGACTTGAACCTTCACTCCTTTCGGAACCAGAACCTAAATCTGGCGCGTCTGCCAATTTCGCCATATCCGCATTTTGACATTTGATTATTATAACACACAACATAGCGATAAGTCAACATCCAAAAACCCGGTCATTTTTGCACGCCGGGTTTATTGAGTTATAGGCACAGCAATTTTCCGTATTTTTAACTCATTACTTAGTTTTGCCCGATCGCCTTCCAGGTGATTTCGTCAACCACGCCGTCAGCAGTCAAACCCTTATACTCCTGAAATTTCTTCACAGCCGTAGCAGTGCGAGCGCCAAAAATGCCGTCGATGGGGCCCGGATCGTAACCCTGCATTTCCAGACGCACCTGTAGCGTCTTCACCTTGGAACCGGCAGCACCTTTAGTCAGAGCAGTTGCAGGATTGCCGGGAACAGGATCGCTGTTCTGAGTGGGAGCATTCCCCTGCAAATTTTCAGAAGCTGGCGCCGGATCTGCGGCTAAAGCTGTCCAAGTTTCTTTGTCCACGATGCCGTCGGAGTTCAACCGCTTAGACTGCTGAAAGGCACTGACAGCGGATGTGGTGCGAGAACCATAGGAACCGTCGATCGTCCCGATCGCGAAACCGTGAACCAGCAACCGCTGCTGTATGGCGGCAACTTCTGGGCCGTCTGCTCCTGCGGAGATAGTTTTTTCCTTTCTCACAGGCTTTTGCTCTCCTGCATAAAAAGGCTTGTTAAACATATCTCCTTGGGTAGTTGCTTCGGGCTGTACTGACGCACCCGGATCGGCGGGAGCTGTAAAGTCTCTGCGGTACTGTTCCTGCACAAAGGGTTTAGACTCGAAGGCTGCATTTGCCTTTTTAGTCAGCCCTGGAGCTAGCAGAGCGAGCACGCTGAAAATCGTAACAGTAGTTACACGCATAAGTTTCATCCTATTGGTGAGGTTTGACAAGGTTTCCCTGTTTTCTATGTTTCTCAATCTCATTGTATTACCCGGATAGCTTTCTGAGAAATATAGTAGAATGCCGAAGGAAGTTCGACCGCCGATTCTGTAACCGATTTAACGGATGGTTTGAAGGTGATTTTTTGATTAACCGCTCGTAAAAACCTGGACAAAGCTACCCAAAAGTAGTCAATGTTAGACATCTACGTTGGTAATTTTAGTCCACAGTCCTAAAACTACAGGAATAAACGGCAATCCCTCTATT
>NZ_JAEQCF010000145.1:0-7208 GCF_020738625.1 Microcoleus sp. PH2017_09_SFU_O_A | reverse complement strand
CTCGACATGAGTAAATGTATTGTGCTTTGTATTATATACGAGTTCCTGCGAGCGTCAACATGGCAGGTAAAAAATTATAATCAGTCCAAATGCAGATTTATCTGACGCAAGACGCCCGCATCTGTAATCCAATGGCACGGGGGCAAAAACAAATTGAACTACGGGCAAATAGTCTCGCGCGGCCACAATTTGCTCAAAAAGCTACCCAAATAGTCAAGGATGGGTAGCTTTGTCCATAAATTAAGTTACAGTTCCTAACCCATTATCTGAGCCTAAACACCGACATATTTGCAATCGAAACTTACGTCGGTAAAACGATCGTAAACTCACTACCTTTACCCAACTTCGATCGCACCGAGATACTCCCACCCATCCCTTCTACCAACGTTTTGACGATCGCCAAACCCAATCCATGTCCGTCACTAGCTACTTGAATCCCAGCCTGTGGCAAGCGAGTCCGCGCTTCATCTACCCGATAAAAACGTTCAAAAATCCGACTTTGATCCTGAAGCGGAATCCCCACCCCCCGATCGCGTACCCGAATCATTGCCTGTCCGTCAAAACGATCGATACTCAAGATAATCGGTTGCTCTGCTGCTGAATACTTCACCGCATTATCGATTAAATTGATTAATACCTGTTGAAGCCTGTCTCGATCGGCAATTGCTTCGATACTGGCTGTCGCCTCGACACGGATCGTTCGATCGCTATATTTCTCCGTCATATGGGCGATTTCTGCTACCACATCATTGAGTGACAAACGTTCGAGATGGTAGTGTGCATATCCACTATCGGCTCGCGCTAAGTTCAACAAATCCTGAAGCAGTTGCACCGTGCGCTCGGCTTCTGATGCCGCTGTAGAGAGGGCTTCTTGCTGGTAATCGTTTAAATTGGTACTGCGGCGGAGGACGCTTTGCAAATAACCCACTACCACCGTTAACGGTGTGCGTAACTCATGGGAGACATTGCCGACGAACTGACGCTGATTTTCCAAAGCATCCGCCAGCCGTGCCAGCATCATATTAAAAGTTTGAGCCAATTCCTTGACTTCACTCGGAGCCTGAGTGAGTTGCAACTGGGCTTTGTTCAAATCTGCTGCCGAAATCGCCCCAGCAATCTGGCTTATTTCTTGCAACGGTTGAAGCGATTGGCGAATGCGCAAGGCGATCGCAAAGATGGTGGCGATGGTTGCCAAACAGCAGACGGCAGCTAGCCCCTGGATGGCGGCAATGAGTTGGTTTTGTTCTGATGTGACATCCTGTGCCATATAGACCTTGCCCAGGGGATTGTTCCGCGCTGTGACTGCCCCCCGATACAAAATTAGATAGCGATCGCCCACTGGGTACACCTGGGGTTTGAGCGGCATATCGGCGATCGACATCACTTCATCGCTCACTTGACTCGATTGCGCCAGAAGCTGCTTACCATCGGTACTTTTGACCCAAATTGCCAATCCGGGCACCGAGACATTATCGATCGTTTTTTGCAGCCCCGTGGCAACTGGCAACATCTCGCTATAGAGTTCGACATCGCGGGGAAACCGAGTAGCAATATACTCCACTTGCTGAGTATGTGTGGTAATCAAAAGCTGCTGCATTTTCCAGCTCGTCCACACCGCGACGCTGCTCAAGCCCAGAATTGACAGCAGCGAGATTTCTACGGTGAGCCGAAATTGCAACGATGCCGGATCGAAATGTTGCTGCTTGATTTTCTGGAGCTTCGCTCTAAATCTATCGATCGGTTGCATTGGAAAACCTTGTGGTGCAGTATTTTCAACCGAAATTGAGTGTCACTATTCTTATTTTATCATTATTGCGCTGACATCCTAGCCATAAATGATTTTGATCTAAACATTAGCTGAGAAATTCAAGAAATTATCCTACCAATTACTTATCATTTTCTCATGAGAAACTCTGTTTACCAGAAAAATGGGTTTAAAGCCCCGTCCTTTGAGGACGGCTTTACAAAGTGTCTTGACGGATTGTAAAAGGAATGTATAATGCAGCAAGGAGGTGATGCAACTGTTTAATCTGGCGTATGAGTTTAAGCTAAAACCAACAACGTCACAAGTTCCCATCTTTGAGGATTGGTTGGAGCAATGTCGCCGTGTCTACAACTATGCTTTGAGAGAGCGTAAAGACTGGTACAAATCTCGCAGTTGTCGGATTGACGCTTGTTCCCTTCACTCGGAATACATTATTCCAGCGGATACACCCAGACCGACCTATTCAAGCCAATGTAAAGCGCTAACTGCGTATCGAAAAAGCAGCCACCAACTAAAGCAAGTTCAATCGCAGGTGCTGCAACAAACTTTACGTCTCTTAGAAAAAGCGTTTGTCAGTATGTGGGAACAAGGACACGGATTTCCCCGCTATAAAAAAGTCGGGGCTATGCGTTCCTTCGTGTTCCCGCAGATGGGTGTTGGGGCGATTGAAAACTCAACGGTAAAATTGCCTGTTATAGGCAGTGTTAAATTTCGTCAATCTCGCCCCATTCCAAGCGGTGCAACAGTCAAACAAGCTAGAATCGTCAGACGAGCTTCTGGCTGGTTTGTAATGCTAACCTTGCAATGGGATGTCAGTGTACCGCAGGCAATGCCCCACGGTTCATTCCTTGGAATTGATGTCGGAATTCTTCACTTTCTAGCAACTTCTAGCGGGAAAACCTACCCAAATCCACGACCTTTTAAGACGCTCCAACGCAAGCTTAAATTGCTGCAATAGCGAGTATCAAGAAAAGTAAAAGGGTCAAAAAACCGAAAAAAAGCGCAAGTAAAAGTGAGTAATCTGCATGAAAAAATTGCGAGTATCCGCAAGGATTATTATTGGAAGTTAGCTCATGAGTTGTGCGACAGTGCAGGTTCAATGTTTGTTGAGAATTTAAACTTGGTAGGATTGGCTCGCGGTATTCTCGGCAAACATTGTTTAGATGCGGGATGGGGGCAGTTCTTCCAGATTCTTGAACAATGCTGCTTGAAGCGCGGGGTATTTTTTCTCAAGGTAGATGCTAGAAAAACCAGCCAGATTTGCCCGAATTGCCTCACAGAAACCGACAAGAAAGAACTGTCCGAGCGAGTTCATTCATGCGGACATTGCGGATATCAAACAGATAGAGATGTCGCAGCAGCACAAGTAGTCTTAATTAGAGGACTTGCAGCCGTAGGACATACGGTCAAGATGCTTTCCGAGGGTAAAGCGGTTGCGCTCCCGGTGACGAAAGAATCCCCGTCCTTATAGGACGGGGAGTGTCAATGGGTGTATTTTTGAGTCAGGTAGGCATTAAACGGCAAGCCAATTGTCGGCAACGAGTCGGTGCTGTCGATCTCGAACAATCGATCGAATCCAAAATGGGATTCAAAGGAATTTAGCAAGCACCATGATTGACTTTCCTGGCTACCAAGCGATTGAGAAATTCTACGAAAGCTCTAGATCGGTGCTGTACCGAGCGCGACGCTGTACGGATCTCGTGCCTGTCATCCTCAAAATATCGAATCGAGAATCTCAGTCACCCCAAGAGATCGATCGATTCCAGTTGGAATACGATATTTTGCGAAGCTTAAATATTCAAGGTGTAGTTACAGCTTACGCTCTAGAAACTTATCCAGAAAATTCTGTCATCGTCCTCGAAGATTTCGGTGGAAAATCTCTTCCAATGTGGCTGGTCGAGCGAACATTTAACCTAGTAGGATTTCTGAATTTAGCAATTAGGCTAACATCAATCTTAGGAGAAATTCATCAGCACAACATCATCCACAAGGATATTAATCCATCTAATATCGTCTTCAATCCCACCACGGGACAGGTGAAGATAGTTGATTTTGGACTCGCTACCATACTATCGCCAGAAAATCCCCTAGTTCGCGATCCCAATTTGCTCGAAGGCACTCTTGCGTATATTTCCCCAGAGCAGACAGGGCGAATGAATCGATCGATCGATTATCGAACTGACTTCTATTCATTAGGTGTGACATTTTATGAATTATTAAGCTATCGACTGCCATTTGAAACGACGGATGCGTTAGAACTCGTCCACTGTCATCTTGCCAGAGAGCCACTCCCACTCCATCAAATCGATCCAGCAATTCCCCTGCCACTGTCCGATTTAGTGATGAAGTTGATGGCAAAAAATGCCGTAGATCGCTATCAAACTACCGATGCTATTTTGGTGGATTTGCAAGCGTGTGTGGATCGAATCGATCGAACTAGCAGTATAGCAGAAAAAGTTACCGAACTCGACAAAACCTCAACTATTACTAAGAATCACCTTGCTTCTACCAGTAACACTACCGGATCGGCAGCACTCGATCTAGCAGCACTAATGAAAGCATCTCAAGCACTTGCTGGCGAAATTGTGCTAGATAAATTGTTAGCAAAATTGATGACAATCGCGATCGAAAACTCTGGCGCACAGCGCGGCTGTTTGCTCTTGCAAAGTAATGGCGAACTAGAAATTGCCGCAATTGTCGAACCCCAAAACGTATCGATTTTACCAGCGATTTCCCTCGATAGTGAAGCTGGTAAAAATTTAGTTTCGCTGGCGATAGTCAATTATGTTGCAAGCACTCAGGAAAGCATCGTCCTCAATCGAGCCGTAACAGACTCTAGATTCGATCGAGATGCCTATATTCGCGCTCGTCAGCCGAAATCAATCCTTTGTACCCCACTGATTTACCAGGGTAAACGTGCGGGTATTTTATATCTAGAAAATAATTTAACGACAGATATTTTTACCCCCCAACGATTAGAAGTTATCCAGTTTCTGTCTACTCAAGCAGCAATTTCTCTCGATAATGCCCAACTCTATAACCAACTAGAATTGCGCGTACAGCAACGCACGATCGAATTGACACAAACGAACGACAGACTTCAATCCGAAATCTTAGAACGCCAAAAATCCGAGCAAATCCTCAGATCGATCGTTGAAGGTACCGTTTCCGCAACTGGTGTAGACTTCTTTCGATCGCTTGTCCGTTCCCTCGCCCAAGCTCTCGATGTCCGCTATGCCTTTATCAGCGAGTGTATGGATGCGCCACCTACTCGCGTGCGGAGTTTTGCCTTTTGGCAGGGAAATGAATTTGGCAACGAGTTCGAGTACGATCTGCACGGTACGCCCTGCGAGCGGATTATTGGTAGTAATAGCTATCAGTGTTTCCCCGCCCAGATCCAGAGCTTATTTCCTGAAGAAAAGGATGAATTGGAGGCAATGGAAGCACAGAGTTATGCTGGCATTCCATTATTGACTTCGATGGGCGATCTGTTGGGACATTTGGCGGTACTAGATGACAAGGAGATGGAATCTAACGAGCGCACGCAGGCAATTCTAGAGATTTTTGCAGCACGGGCGGCAGCGGAGATGGAACGTCTGCAAGTAGAAGATGCCCTGCGAGTTTCGGAAACCAAGTTCTCGACAGCGTTTCGCTCCTCTCCAGATGCGATCGCCATTAGCACCCTCAACGATGGTTGCTACATCGAAATCAATGATAGTTGCTTGCGGATGCTGGGATATCACCGCGAGGAAATGCTCGGACGCAGTACCCTGGAACTGGGGGTGTGGGCAAATCCAGCCGATCGAATCGCGATCGCCCAACAGTTGCAGCAACAAGGTACCGTCAGCAATCTAGAGATCTCGTTTCGCCGTAAATCGGGGGAGATTTTCCCGACGTTGTTTTCTGCCGAGGCGATCTACTTGGAGGACGAACCATGCTTATTAGCGGTAGCGGCTGATATTACTCTACTTAAACAAGCCGAAAAAGCGTTAGCTAGACTAGCCGAAATTGGCGAACTAGCCGCCACGATCGTCCATGAGGTACGAAATCCTCTCACTACGATTTTGATGGGCTTAAATGCCTTTAAAAAACTCCAACTCTCCGAGCGATTTCAAGAGTATCTAGCTCTCTCATTAGACGAAGCCGATCGACTGCAACGCTTATTGAGCCAGATTTTACTCTATTCCAAACCCCAGACACTCGATCGATCTCGACTGGAACTAAATAGCTTCATCTTAGAAACGTTAAGTACCTTACAAACTATCCCTGCGGCTTTGGGAAAACAGCTTGAATTTATCCCGATCGAACCGATTTATGTGTTGGTCGATCGAGATAAATTCAAGCAAGTAATCATTAATTTGATCGTTAATGCCTGCGAAGCAATAGATATCGGCGATGTTATTACCACTAAGCTCGATCGAACCGAACATCACCGCGTTTGTCTGCAAATTCATAATGGTACGCCAATTCCTGCCGATATTTTGCCACGATTGACACAGCCTTTTTTTACAACCAAAGCCAGTGGCACGGGATTGGGTTTGGCGATCGTCAAACGGATTGTGGAAGCTCACGATGGGGAGTTTAGGATTGAGTCGGGGGAGGAAATTGGATCGATCGTCACAGTGAAATTGCCAACTATGTTGTCTTAGAAATACCTCGAATACTATAGAACCCATTTGAGATCTTTGCTGGCGATCGGAGATCGTCAGCTAGAGACGTTTACACGGTTACAGTGACACTCCAGCCAAAGAAGATCGATCTTAATTTTATCTAACGGTTCGGTTCAGCGGCAACCAACTAACTTGAACGATAGACAAAAAAGTTTCGCTCGCCGCTGCAACCGAATTGTTATACAGATTTACCAGCATTTAATTCAAGTACAACCATCGCTATAACTTCCTAGCAGTTATACTGTAAGTCATTGGTATTTTAAATTTTTCCTGGGCGATGAGGTTTGGAAAAGCATTCCAATATTCATCTGAGTGTTCGCCAAGATACTCTATCATCAAACCCGCCTTCACGGTAGTGCCCTGAAGGAAAGGATCAGAGTAAGTTATAATTAGAAATAAGTGTTTGCCATTGCATGATCTGACATTAAAAATTCATTGTTGCCCTAATTGTGGTTCAGAAGAAGTTAGTCGAAATGGTCAAACTCGGCATCATAAACTTTCATTATAAATGCCGAGAATGTGGTCGTCAATTTGTTTTAAATCCAGCAGGTCAGCCTATTACAGAAGAACAAAAAGAATTAATGTCACGGATGCTACTTGAACGTATTTCTCAGGCAGGAATTGCTCGGGTACTTCAAGTGTCAGAAGATACAGTGCAGCGATACGTTAATAGCCAAGCGGCTGCTGTTAAGAAGCAAGTGGAAGTGACTCCCAAAGAAAAAAAGCGCTTGAATGTTCAGATGGATGAGTTATGGTCATTCGTTGATAGTAAA
>NZ_JAEQCF010000187.1:0-1755 GCF_020738625.1 Microcoleus sp. PH2017_09_SFU_O_A | reverse complement strand
TTCTGGTGGCATGGGCTTCTAGCCCGTGCAAAAAACAGGCAAGATGCCTGTTCCACAATCAGTAAATTTTCTGGTGGCATGGGCTTCTAGCCCGTGCAAGAAAAACTTATTGATAATACTAGAATATCCTAGAACTAATGTAAATAATTATCTCCCACTCTCTAAAAAATGAAAAAACATCCCATCGTTGGTATCACAACTTACTGTCGCAGTCAAGCAGGCGAATATTGCCTCAACGGAGCATATATTGATGCAGTGCAGGCAGCAGGTGGTATTCCAATTTTACTGCCTCCCAATCAATTAGATCCGGCTAGTATTTTTGATGCCGTAGATGGTTTGATTTTTTCAGGTGGTGGAGATATCAATCCAGAACTTTATGGCGGTTTTGTCGATCGCACGGTTTACTCGGTTAACGCAGAACGCGACAATTTTGAGTTAAGCTTAGCTAAGCTAGCTTTGAGGGCTGACATACCCGTGTTGGGGATTTGTCGCGGAATGCAAGTCCTGAATGTAGCCAGCGGCGGGAATTTGGTCGTGCACGTACCGGATGCTTACGGAGAGGAGGTTACTCACCGACAAGAAAACCCGATTCGTGCGATCGAGCATATCATTAAAATAGACCCCGACAGCCGATTAGCAAAAATCATGGGAACTACCTCAACAAACGTCGTTTCCTGGCACCATCAAGCCGTACAAACAATGATTCCCGGCTGGCAAATTGTAGCACGAGCACCCGACGGTTTAATAGAAGCAATCGAATACAAATATCACCCTTGGATGGTAGCAGTTCAGTGGCATCCAGAAATGTCGCCAAAAAGTCTCCCCGACTGCGGAATTTTTCGGGCTTTCGTCGAAGCAGCAGCTTCCAAGTGCATCAATTATACTATATCTGCATGAAATTTTTCAGCCATTATTTACATTTTTTTCGCACTCTCGCTTAGTGACTTCGTGGCGGTAGCGAAACATATCAGTTAACCGCATTTCTACCCACCAACCTAACAGCAAATCGACAATCGGGCCGCCCGGTATCGAAAATGCGATCGCATCCGTCAATCGGGTATGGCCATTTTCTGTGGTAAACTCGTGTCGGTGAGTCCAACGTGCCATCGGCCCCTCAGTTTGTTCGTCAACAAACAAGCGATATTGTTCGCATTCAGTATGAGTCGCCACCCATTTTACTGGAATCGGCCCCAATAACAGCCGAAATTCTGACACAGCCCCCACATCGAGTCCCCCTTCGCGGCGGATGATTTTCACCGGTTGCCAAGGCGGAGTCAACAGTTGCAGAATATCCGGCCTTTCGTAAAAGTTCCAGACTGTTTCAACGGTGGCGTTTATCAGCGACGAGTATCTAAAATTGGGCATTGTAAGAAGAAGGAAGAAGGAAGTTCGGCAGCGGATGTAACGGATGTAACGGATGTAACGGATAGAATTCCCGATTACCCATCATTGATTACCGATTACCCATCAGTTCTGCCGTCATTAGGAAGAAGGAAGAAGATATATATACAGTAAGTTTTTTAGCTATCCATACTTGACGTTGAATTAGCAGGTGGATTTACTGAGCGTTGGGTTAGACTCAGGGCGAACGCATCTAAACTTTATGTTAACACAATCTAGTATATTGGAGAAGAATTATTGACTACATACAAAACATTTAATTAGGGCTTGCTGAAAAATCAATCACATATTGCGTGGCATAGGTTTAGATGGCGCGAGGGAGAAAAAAGTGCAAGATAAACAGGTAATATAGAT